>DATBKN010000001.1:0-8706 GCA_036555845.1 Gemmatimonadaceae bacterium
CGGCGTACACGTTCCAGATTCCGGACATGTTCGACGACACGAGCAGCTTCCGGCGATCCGGTGACCACGCTGCACCGAAAAACTCGGAGTTCTTGTAGAAGTCCTCGACCGAGTATTGCGTGGGTGTGAACACTCGATCGACAGAGCCCCTGGCCTCCTCGGTCGAGTTACGCGCGGTGCAGGAAACGCAGAGCGCGGAAACAGCCACGCCGAAGTAGCGCCGGACAGAGCTCACATGGGCCTCGATGAATTCGGAGTAGGGCTATGATACTCTCAATGATCAGCAGGCCGCCAGCAAGGAACTCAGCGCGAGCGCGCTGCTACTCCGGACCCCGCTTCAGTCGGTCGGGCCGCTAGGTATCTTCGCGGACCTTTCGCGCGCTGGGCTGCCTTGCGTCGTCCTATCATCCCGATCTCACGTAGCGTTGTTAGGCAGGAGACGTTGATTCCTATTTACGTCCGCGACCGAGTCGCCGGCTATGCCGAATAGCGACGTAGGGTCCACGATGCTGCTACCGTTCCCAATGAATTGCACCGTGCAACGGAGCCGTGCTCCCCTCACACAATTGTTCAAACCGCAGATCAAGAGCCGTTAGGTTGCCGCTGCCGTACGTGACGCGCTCGATCGCGAACCAACCCACCAGAGTGTTGCAGCCCCGGCCCTCGCCGGACCAGTCAAGACCACCCTTCGCCGGGTTGTGGAATGGGTATCGCCGGAGGTCAGCGTAGTAACCGCTCTCGAGTCGGGTGAGGGTGATCATAGTGCGGAATTTGCCGAGCCAGCCTCGCGAGCCGTTGACGTTGACGACCAGCTGGCCGCTATCAGCAGTAAGAGCAATCGTGTCATTGAGCGGCGTGTAGTTCAGCGTCCGCCCACGGCCGATGTGATCCCCAACCTCGCTGCTTAGGTAGACATAGTTGCCGGTCGCCGGCGTTGAACCGGGGCTTGGTCTCCAGAGTCCACCTGGAATGGGATTGACCGGTCCCGGCGGTCGCGTCTGATCATCCGACCGCCAGTGCACCGTTCCACGCAGCGCGCTGACACGACCCTCGCAATGCTGCTCGAAGCGCAGATCAATGGCGGTCAGATTGCCGGCGACGTATTTGACACTGTCGATCGTGAACGAACCCGAGATAGTGTTGCAGCCGCGGCCCTCGCCGAACCAGTCCAAGCCTCCGACTGACGCATTGAAGGACAGATAGCGCTCCAAGTTCGCGAACGCACCGCGTTGGAGCTGAGTAGGAGTGCCTGGCGCTTGGAACTCTCCTAACCAGCGTTCGTCTCCGCTGATGCGAACGGAGAGGTGGCCTTCGCTCGCAGTTACGGCAATGAGCGCGTTTGCTTGGGTGTAGTCGTAGCTCTGACCCGCGCCGATGTAATCACCAGGGTCACTTTGGAGCCGCACGAAGTTCGGGTCTGGTTGCCGCGTAGGACCCGGGCTTGCTGGCTTATCCACGCCGCACCCCTGCGCCGCCGCGCCAGCAAGAACAATCAATAAACAGCAAAGCGATCTCACGAATCGAGGGACGGGGAGTACCCTGATCGAGTCGGTGCTTTCATACTGGTGCTCTCGAGCGCCGGAGACAAGCCCACCGGCGGTCTGGTTTCGTTACGGCTGTGTGCCTGAGTTACTCCTCTGATTCTTGCCTAACAGCAGGTTGAGCGTGTGAACATCTAGCATGCGGTCGCGCCGCGTGTTGCGTTAGGCGCACCTCGTCGGACTTTCACGCCTCGCCAAGAGGAGGGGCGCGCGTATACTTCGTGAAGACCGTTTAGACCCGAGCCCTGCAATGTCGCGTTGTTTCGTTCTCATACTCGCAGTTCCACTCAGCGTCGGCGCTGCGCAGTCCTCAACGCGCACCGTGGACTGGCCCGTCTATCAGGGGAATCACGACCACACGCACTACTCGACGCTGAGCCAGATCTCACCGGCCAACGTCGCGCAGCTCAAGGTCGCGTGGACGCACGACACGAAGGACGCGTTTCAAGGATCGGAGATGCAGTCGAATCCGGTCATCATCAATGGCGTGATGTACGCGATGACACCCAAGCAGCGCGCCATCGCGCTCGACGCCGCCACGGGAAAGGAACTCTGGAGTTTCGATCCGACCGGCGGACACTTTTCGGGTCCGCGCATCCGCTATCGCGGCATCGTGGTGCACGCCGGGCGCGTGTACTTCAACTATCGCTATCGCGTCTTCTCACTCGACGCGAAGACTGGCCTCAGGGTCCCCGGCTGGGGGAACGACAGTGGCTGGGTCGATCTCCGTGCTGGCTTAGGTCGGCCCGTAGAAGGACTCTCGGTAAGTGCCAGCACACCAGGTGTGGTTTACAAGGACATGCTCATCATCGGCACATCGGTGCCCGAAGCGCTCCCCTCGGCGCCCGGCGACGTTAGGGCATACGACGTGAAGACCGGCGCGCTGCGCTGGAGCTTCCACACCATTCCGCATCCGGGTGAGTTCGGCTACGAGACGTGGCCGCCTAACGCCTGGACGTACGCGGGTGGTGCGAATGCGTGGTCGGGCGTCACTGTGGACCAACGTCGGGGCACGGTCTTCTTCTCCACGGGGTCTGCTTCGTTCGACTTCTATGGCGCCAACCGGCTAGGCGACAACCTGTTTGCGAACTCGATCGTCGCGCTCGATGCCAATACTGGGAAGTACAAGTGGCATCTGCAGGGACTCAAGCATGACGTGTGGGATCGCGACTTTCCGGCTGCGCCGACGCTCGTCACGGTCACACGCAACGGCCGGCGTGTGGATGCCGTCGCGCAAATCACGAAGACTGGACATGTGTGGCTCTTGGATCGTGAAACCGGGAAGGAGCTGTTTCCGAGTGAGTGGAAGAGGATGCCGAAAGCGAGTCTGGACGGCGAAGTTGCGGCCGATTCGCAGCGTTTCCCGATGTTGCCGCCGCCGTTCGCCCGGCAGCAGCTCACGGAAGACGGCCTAACGAATCGCACACCGGAAGCGCGCGCGGCGGCGCTCAGGATCTTCCGGGAGAATCCGACCCCACACCCGTTCTCGACGCCGAGCCTAACGGGAACGATCATCTTTCCGGGCGTCGATGGCGGTGGTGAGTGGGGCGGGCCCGCGTTCGATCCGGAGACGGGAATGCTCTACGTCAACTCGAATGAGATGGCGTGGATCATCCGCATGGTGCCGCGCGAGAACAAGTCGGTGTTCGGCGCGCGCTGCGCGGAGTGTCACGGCGCGACCGATTCTCCGACGGCGCCGTCGCTCACTGGGGTTGGGCAGCGCCTAACGCGAGAACAGATCGTGAAGACCATTCGCGAGGGGACGGGTCGCATGCCGGGCTACCGTACTTTGCTCGGCGACGCCGTGATCAATGACCTCGCCGAGTTTCTCTTGACCGGCAAAGACGTCCCCGCCTCGGCTGCGACGACGGACCCGTTCTTCTCGAAGTACCGCAACCATGGCTACGACATCTTCCTGGATCACGAAGGGTATCCGGCTGTGGCGACGCCGTGGGGGACGCTCAACGCGATCGATCTCAACAAGGGAACGATCGCGTGGACGATACCGTTCGGCGAATACCCAAAGCTCGTGGCGCAGGGCCTAACGAATACTGGGAGCGACAACTACGGGGGGGCGATCGTGACGCGGAACGGGCTCGTCATCATCGCGGCGACGACGTACGACAACAAGATCAGAGCATTTGAGAAGAAGACAGGGCGGCTCCTCTGGGAAGCGCAGCTCCCGGCAGCCGGCAACGCGACGCCGTCTACCTATATGGTGAATGGGAAGCAGTACATCGTGATCGCGTGCGGTGGCGGAAAGAACGATGCGCCGAGCGGCGGGACGTATGTGGCGTTCGCTCTTCCCTAGGGCCCCTTATGCGTCCGCGCGACTGGCTCATGGTTTCGATCCTGGTTGCTGCGCCCACAGCGACGCTCGCTCAGGCACGCCCCACGGCGCGTGACATCGTCGAGAGAATCAAGCAACACATCGGCGTGCAGTGGTCCGATCAAACGGTCGACACGTTCAAAGATGGGGACCCCACGACGACCGTGACCGGCATCGCGGTGACGATGATGGCCACCTTCGACGTGATTCGTCGGGCCGTCGCGTCAGGCGCGAACCTCATTATCACGCACGAACCGACATTCTACGACCATCTCGACCGCCTCGACGTGCTCGAGGGTGATGCAGTGACGGCTGCGAAGCGCGCGTTCATTCGCGAGAACCACGTAGTTGTCCTGCGAATGCACGACCACTGGCATCGGCGTCGCCCCGATGGGATCGCAACCGGTATGGCCAAGGCGCTCGCCTGGGAACAGTATCGCGACCCGCAAAGCGAGTACCTCTTCACACTACCCGAGGCAACGCTCGGCGACCTCGCCGCAAGCATCCGCCAGCGACTTCGCGCACCGACGCTCCGCGTCGTCGGCGATTCTGCTTTGCGCGTGACGCGGGTGGCGCTCGTGCCAGGTGCGGCGGGGTTCGCGCTGCATCGTCAGGCGCTTCAGCGCACTGATGTCGAGGTGCTCGTGATCGGCGAGGCTCACGAGTGGGAGACGGTGGAGTACGTCGCCGACGCGATCTCAGCAGGGAAGAAGAAGGCGCTCATCATCACGGGGCACATTCCGTCCGAACAGGCCGGGATGGAGGAGTTTGCCCGCTGGTTAGGCACTTTCATGGCCGATGTGCCCGTGACCTTCGTCGCGGCGGCAGATCCATTCTGGGCGCCGAAATAGCGCCTTAACGAGCAGAAAGCGTTCGCAAGAAGGCCTCCAGCTGTGCGATCACGTCGCCTTACGGCGTGACTGGCAGCCGCTGCCTAACTAGCACTTTACCGGGCTTCGCGCTCGTCGGCTCTCCGCCGTCCACGACGAAGGAGCCGTTCACCAACACGTAGTTGATTCCGTCGCTGTACTGGAACGGCTCGAAGTACGTCGCCTTGTCGCGAATCGTTGCCGGATCGAACACCACGATGTCGGCCTTCATCCCCGGCGCCAGGCGTCCGCGGTCCCGCAGGCCGAGGATCTGCGCCGAGAGCGTGGTCATCGAACGAATCGCGAAGGGAAGCGTCGTCACCGGTTCGTCGAACACGAAGCGACGGATGCGGCGGGTCGTTGTCCCGAAAGTCCCGGGGTGCACGAACGGATTGCGCCGCATCTCCGGAGAGTCGCCGCCGCGATCGGTGCACACCGCGGTGTAATCCTTCCGCATGAACTCCTTGAGATCCTCGAGTGACACCGCGAACGCACGCCACTCGATGGCGTCGGGCTTATCGAAGCCGTTCAGCTGGATGTGAATCGCTGTCTCGACGGGATCCTCGTTGCGCGACTTCGCGATCTGTCCCAGCGTCTTGCCGATCCACGACTTGTCCGTGTAGTCCATAACGAGCAGGCCGTCGGGACCGCCGCCGCGATCGATCTCATATTCGATGTCCCGCCGGATGAGCGCCGCCGTATCCGGTATCGCCAGGCGCCGCCGCAGCGAGCCGCGCATGTCCTTGTAATCGGCGTTAGGGTCGTTGTCGAACTGTCCCATCTGCGGCACCTGCCTCTTCACCAACGCCCAACGCGGGACCAGAACGATCGTCTCATCGTACGCTTCGTACGAGTGCATGTTGATGTAGACCTGATGTCCCTCGCGCCAAGCGGCGTCGATAAGCTGCGTAATGATGCGTCCCGATCCCCACTCGCGCGGGCCTTTGGGGTGCAGATGATCGAGCATCGCAGGAATGCGCGCGATCTTCGCGATGTTGATCGCCTCCATCACCGCGTCGATGTTGCTGATCATGCGATCCGCCGTGGCGGGCGTCTGCCATTTGGGGTACTGCCCCTGGCTGCGCAGATGCGATTGATAATGACCGCCGTACGGCGCCACGGCCTTAGCCAGCTCGAGTACCTCCTCGTTGGTGCTCCAGCGGCCGGGCGAGTATTCGAGTCCTGTCGTTAGGCCGAAACCACCCTGTTCCATCCCTTCGCGTACCAGCGCCTTCATCTTCTCGATTTCAGCGGCGGTCGCGGCGCGCTTGAAGTCCTCGCCCATCACGAGCCGCCGCACCGTGGCGTGTCCCACCATCGGTACGAGATTCAGCGCGCTCCCGGCTTTTTCGAGATCGGCCTTCTGTTTGTCGAGCGGCCACACCGCCGAACGCCCGTCGGCGTCGATCACAGCGGTAGTGAACCCCTGCGTCGTGAAGTTCGGCAGCGTGCCGTGGCCGCGCATGATCGCCGACTCGATGTGTTCGTGCAAAGCGAACCAACCGGGAGTCACGTACTGACCCGTTGCATCCACGACGCGCCGCGCTGCGACACCACGCAGATCGCCAACGTGCACGATGCTGTCGCCACGGATTCCCACGTCGGCGTACACGAACGGGTTCCCGCTGCCGTCCAGCACTCGCCCGTTGCGTATGATCACGTCGTAGCCAGTTCCCTGCGACGCGAGCGGCGGGGCGGCCGTAGCGCAGAGCGCGAGTGCTAGCGTGAGATGTACATAGAAACGACGATCAGCCACAGGTCACCTCGTCGATGGAATGCGCGCGCACGTTAGGCAGAGAATGACGGAGCCGGTGCGACAAAGACGTCGTGGTCGTGCTATTGCGCGAGCGCCAAGCGAGGAGTAGTGCGCGGCGGCCGGCGCAGCTTCGTTGCTTGCTCATACGCGTATGCGAATGCTAGCAGCTTCGCCTCGCTGAACGGTCGCCCGAGAAACTCGAGTCCGGCCGGCAGCGAATCGCTGGTGAATCCCATTGGGACAGTGATCGCGGGCCAGCCAAGCGTGGCGCTGAGGAAACGGTTGTCACCGCGGGTGTAGCCATAGCTGGAATAAGCGCGCGGATTCACGAGGATGTCAGCGGGGATGATACTCGGTGGCGCATCGAACGTCGCGTAGATCAGCGCATCGAGCTTCTGGTCCGCCATGATCTTCAGGATCTCGATCCGCAGCGCTTCACGATTCTGCAGCAGCGTGCCGAAGCCAGGGTCGCGTGTGGAATGACCGACCAGGCCGATGAGTGCGCGAGCACGCTGGCTGTTCACGCCGCCCGCGAGCAGGATCTCCTTGAGCGTCTTGTATGGGGCATTTGGATGCTGCGCGAGATACCGGTCGGTGGCCTCTTCCGTCTCGAAATTATTGCGGAAGCGGGGACCTCCGGCATCGATCATGATCGAATCCACGACAGTGGCACCAAGCGCGCCTAACGAGAAAGCGGCGCGGTCGAACAGCACGCGCACCTTTGCGAACTCGACGCTGTCGCGTGCGAGCGAGTCGCGCCGGGCACTTTCAGCGGCGGCGCGTGACGCCGGAGCGCGTGCGGCCTCGCCGGCGCCTGACGAATCCGCGGCCGGCGGACGACGGCGAGCGCGTACGATCCCGATGCGCGCCCCGCGCAGCGCACTGGGATGCAGCGCATCCGTATACGATGGCGGTATGTGACCGACGCTGTACGCGGTGATCGGATCGTTAGGATCGTAACCCGCGATGACGTTGAGCACGCGCGCCGCGTCGGCGACAGTTCGCGCCATAGGCCCCATGGTGTCCTGTGTCGGATTCGATGGGAGCATCCCGAAGCGGCTCACGAGCGGCACCGTGGGGCGCAGCCCCACCAGACTGTGCACGGCGGCCGGGCCGCGAATCGAGCCGCCCGTATCCTCGCCGATCCCCACCAAGCCGAAATTGGCCGCGATCGCAGTCCCAGATCCCGAGGAGGATCCGCTCGGATGCCGCGTGGGATCGTATGCGTTTCGGATGATGCCTGCCGCCGAGCTAACGTGCCACGCGGCGAACTCGCCCATCGTTGTCTTTGCGAGGATGATCGCCCCGGCGGCGCGCAATCGCTGAACGACGGTGGCGTCCCGCGTCGGGACGAAATCCTTGAACAGCGCCGAACCGAAGGTGGTCGGCATGTCCTTCGTTTCGACTTGGTCCTTTACCACGACCGCCACGCAGTGCAGCGGCCCGCGCGATTGTCCGCTGCGCAATACCGCGTCGAGTGAGTCGGCTTCCGCCAACGCTCGTGGATTGACGGTCTGGATGCTGTTGAGTGCAAGCGTGCCGGCGCTCTTGTCATACGCGGCGATGCGGTCGAGGTACGACTGGATGAGCTGACGGCATGTGAGACGCTGAGCGTCCATCGCCGAGTGCACGGCAGCGATCGTGGTCTCGACGACGTCGAAGGAAGGAGCGCGCGATGTCTGCGCGAGGGCGGCGCCGGGAATCGCGAGCGCAGCGAGAGTCCCTGCCAATCGAGAGAGATGCGCTATGGGGATCTTGAGCATGGGGAGGTAGGGGACGTAGCAACTCACCAAAGTGCGATCTCACACGCTGGGCGACAACTCTCAGCGTGCGGCCGCTTCCTGCGCCTGTCGGTCGCCAGACGAATCAGCGTATCAGGATATGGCACGGGCGTTTCGTCGAAGAGGTACGGGCATTCCCCGCCTAACGAGTATTTACACGGAACGGTGCGCTTAGCGCTGTGACCTTCGTGGCGCAAGGAGCATGCGCGCCAGTCCAGCTGCTATGGACGAGCCGTTACCTGGGTGAGCCGTCGCGCGGCAAGCGGTATGAACGGCGCCGCCGCGAGCGCGGCGATCACAGCCAGCGTCGAATACCCCCACACTTGCATGAACACACCCGACAGCGCACCAGCCGTCGCACCAGCGACTCCCATCGTTAGGTCAGAGAGACCTTGCGCTGACGGCCGAAGGTCCGCCGCGATGGAGTCGC
>DATBKN010000002.1:0-4794 GCA_036555845.1 Gemmatimonadaceae bacterium
CACCTTGACCACATCGCCCAACTCGAGATGACGTGCGGCCGTGTCATAACGAGGCCAAACCACCGCGCCATCCCCGTTCGGATCACCGGTGGCCGCGAAACGCGTCCAGTAGCCCATCATCGCGCTACTCAACTTTTCGTCGACTGTCTCGAGTGGCATCCAGGGGAGTCGGCTGCCGAATACATACGTGATCTCCATCCCGTGGTAGGCGTCGAGTTTCTCGCCGCCAGGCAGTACTCGCGTGAACTGGTAGAGATAGACCGGCTGGCCGATGGCGGCGGCACTCCGCGCGGCGATTCGCGTGGGACACGTCATGAAGACATCGGTGACGAGAGCGAGCGACTGCCGAGTGACCTGGTCCGGCGACGACGCTGGATAGATTCGCAGCGCAGTCTGCGCGGCCGGGCCTAACAACAGGCCAACGAAGTTCTTGTACGCTTCCGGAGCCTGTTCGAAACGCGGCATGTAGGCTGTCAGTGTGCTCATCTCGAGGGCGTTGGTACCGGTTAGCAGCGGAACGGGGTGCTGCTTTCCGGCCTCGAAGATTCGCGCCGTCACATCACGCAGCACCCAGCCGTCGACGATTGGGTTCAACGTGCCGAGCGCGGCACCGGACCTAACGGCGGCTTCGAGCACGGCGGCCGCCGACGCCGCGCGCAGTGAAGCGGCCGGATCAGCGGTGTCGCTCACGAGCGACTTCAACATGTTCGCGCCGACGAGCTCCGCCTGACGCAAGGGCGCCATCGCCGCCATCGGAGCGCCGCTTTCCGCGATCGCGCGGTGGAACAAACCCTTCGCCGCGGGCGCGGCCATCAGGTGCATGATGTCGATCGAGCCGGCCGATTCGCCGAAGACAGTCACACGAGACGAGTCGCCGCCGAATGCCGCAATGTTGCGTTGCACCCATCTCAGCGCCTCGATCTGGTCCAGCAACCCATAGTTGCCTGACGAGTGCTCGGGCGATTCGGCGCTGAACGCAGGATGGGCGAGAAACCCAAAGACTCCCAGGCGGTAGTTGATCGTAACGACAACGACTCCGCGCTGAGCCAGCGCGACGCCGTCATACCACGTGGAGTGCCCTTCGCCGTTCTGGTTCGAGCCGCCGTGAATCCAGACCATGACGGGGAGGTGGTTGCGGCCGCCCACGTTTGCGGACCAGACGTTGAGGTAGAGGCAGTCCTCACTGACGACAGGCGGTGTGGCTTCGAACTTGTCGAGTGTCCCGAGCTGCTCGGCGATGTTCTTCGACCAGGTGACGAGGCGGTCCGTCTGCATGCACGACGCGGAGAACCGCTGCGCCTGCCTAACGCCGCTCCCAGGAGGGCGGCGCAGCGGTGGGCGCCAGCGCCGATCGCCGATAGGCGCTTGTGCGTAGGGGACGCCGCGAAAGACGCTCACTTTTCCGGGGAGCGCCACGCCCTGCAACGTTTCGCCGTCGGCGACAGCGGTTGTCTTCTGAGCAATCGCTGGATGCGCGTACATGGTTGCCAGTAACGCACCGACCGCCGATAAATGTTTGCTCATGGCTTTGGTCTTGACACGACGGATCCGCTTGAGTCGCCAAAGAATGAAGCGAAAAACTGCCGAACGTCAGCTCTGAGATCCGATGGATGGGCAGACGTGGCCACAGCTCGGATGGTGTTCCAGATACATCACCGGGTCCTCACAAGAAGCTAATCCTGCGTTAATCGTCGGGTGCCTCGCGCGGGGTACTAATGAGCGTGACGAGTGGCCGCGCGTTTCCCGCTGGGTGCAGCGTGGTGCGCCGTCCGTTTGCTCTTCGACGGTCGGCGGCTCCGTGGTCTGTCGCGATTGCTGCAGCGTGCGCAGGATCACACAAGCCCGATGCAATCCGGCCGGAGTCCGCTGCCTGCGTGCTGATTGCACCGCCACTGTCTCCTCCCGAATCGATGACGGTGGCGCTGGCAGCTGCCGAACGGGCTGGCAGACAATCATACGATACGCTGCCTGCCGTGGAGTGCGGCGGACGGCTGTATCCTCAGCTCGCACGGGTCTCATCTTCGCAATCGCTCGCAAACGCGTCTCCCCGCGTGCGTGTGCGATCGATCGACCCGAGTACAGCTCGCGATGCGCTCGATTCTGGTGTCGATCTGCTTGTCACCGATGACCCGGCGGTCGTCTCCTACGCCGCGCTGCGAGACGATCTCCTGACTGTACGCCTTCCGTGGGAGCGCGTGTATGTCGTTCTCGCCGCGGAGATCGCTCCGCCGGACATCAGCAGGACACGCCGCCTAACGCTTGCCGAGTTGGTGGCGGATGCCGTGCGCGCCGACGCGCGAACTGCGCAGCCGCCATTCTGGTGGGAGTCGAGCGACCGATGTGCGACGCCTGAGGCGACAAACCATGTCGCGCCAGCAACTCGCTCGACCCGAGTGGTCTATCAGAATGGCGACCGCGTGGCTCAGGGCCTCGCGGAGCGTCTTGTGGCGCTAGCAGGACTGCGCTCGTCGCGCGGCGAAGACAGCGTTCTCGGCGTGCTGCTTCCAGGATTGCCGCGGGTGGGCGCGCGCGCGACAGCGGTCCCCCTCTCGGCGAACGAGCTCGCCGCAGCGCTGCGAGTGGGGGACGATCTCGCGTACGTGCTGCCGCTCCCGCGGTTGGCAGTTACACCGTGCCATGAGTTTGCGAAGCTGCTACAAGCAGCTCCGTGGCTGTCATCCGTGATACCGCTCATTGACACGCGCAGTGTCGCACTTGTTAGGCGCGACCGCGTCGGACTCAGCGTGGACGCGGATGGGAGCCTGCGGCTGCTGGATGCCGCGTCTGCAACGAACCGCAAGCCATGACGTTTCGCTCACGCCTTCTCCTGGCGTTCGCCGCCGCGGCATTGTTGCCATTGCTCTTGCTGGCGGGCGGAGTCCGCCGACAGCTCGAGTCGCGACTGGCCGCGCAACACGCTCGGCGTGTCGCCGCGCTCGCCGCGATCGTTAGCGAAGACGTGGCTCGCGAGGGCGCGTCCATCGCGGTACGTCTGGCGACGCTTGCGCGAAGATTGCCTGACGATAATCGCTTTCGACTCGCGGTCGCCTACGCGGCGCCCATGGAACGGGCGTACGTGCTCGACTACGCAGAGCAAGCGATGCGGCTGTCGGGCCTCTCGATGCTGCAGATCCAGGACGACGCCGGACGCATCGTCAGCTCGGGACATTTTCGCAACGAGTTCGATCGCCTTGAGCCGGACCTTCCGCGGCTACTCATTGCTGTGACTGATGGTGCCGCCCTCGTGCGCGCGCGAACGCCTAACGGTCCGCAGCTTGTTCTTGCGCGTGTCGATTCGGCGAGAATTGGTGGGCGACGCTTCACACTGGTCGGCGGAACGACAGTCGACAGCGCGTTCTTTCGCCGCCTCGCTCGCAGCAGTGAGTTCACAATCTGGCTGATGATGCCGGACAGCGCGTCCACGCGCGACACCAGCGAACGGGCCGCCTCGCATCGCACCGCGACGCTGCTTTCGTTGCCGTATGTGGAGAGCGGGGCTGACTCCGCGCGCCTCGGATCGGCACGGCTGTTGATCACACACTCGTCAGCCGAGTTAGACGTCCTGCGCGCCGACGTCGATCGCTGGTTCCTTGCCGCCATGGCACTGGCAGTCGCCGGTGCGCTCGCGTTAGGCATCTGGTTGTCGTCGCGCCTGAGCCGTCCACTCGCCGAGCTGGCGCACGCCACCGGTTCCATCAACCTTGACGGTCCCGACGTCGAGATCGCAGTTGCGCGTGATGACGAGATCGGGACTGTCGCGCGTCGGTTGGTCGCTACTGCGCGACGTCTCCGAGCCAACGCGGCTAAGCTTCGTGATGCCGAGCGTCTCGCCACCGTAGGCGAGATGGCGCGCCAGGTGAACCACGACATCAAGAACGGGCTGATCCCGATACGGAACGTTCTGCGGCACCTTGCTCAGGTGCAGGAACAGCAGCCACACGAGCTGCCGGCGATCTTCGCCGAGCGCCGCTCGACGCTGGAGTCGAGTCTTGGGTATCTCGATATACTCGCACGCAACTATGCGCGGCTGTCTCCGCGAATCGACAGACGTGCATTCGACGCAAACGCGGTGGTACTGGATGTGGCGCGTGCAGCCGCCGCCGGCGGCGCGCCCGTGCGAACGCATGTGCAACCCGAGCTGCCGCCAATCCTGGGTGATCCCGTCGTCCTGCGTCGCATCCTCGACAACCTCGTGCGCAATGCCGTCGAGAGCCTAACGCCAGAGAACGGAAGCGTCACCCTTACCTCGGCCCGAACAGGCGACGCCAGCATCCGTATAACCGTTACAGACACTGGTCGCGGAATGAGCGACGAGGAGCGCTCTCGTGCCTTCGACGATTTTTACAGCAGCAAAGCCGGAGGGATCGGCCTCGGCCTGACGCTGGTGCGGCGCCTAACGGGCGACATGCATGGCACTCTTCGCATGGCGAGCCAGCCGGGACGCGGAACGACGGTCACGATCGATATGCCGGCTGGCACCTCTCAACCCGCTGACCTGACATGAGCACTGTTCTGATCGTGGACGACGTACGGCCGATGGCCGAGCAATATGCGTACGATCTTCAGCGCCTGGCCGGCTTCGAGGCGCTGACTGCCTTCGACGGCGACTCGGCGCTGGAGACTCTCGGGCGTGAAAGCATCGACTGCGTCGTGCTCGACCTCGAGATGCCGGGCAAGGATGGTTTTGCGGTGCTGCGCGCGATCCGCGAACGCGGGCTCGACGTGCCGGTCATCGTCTACACGGGGACGGGCAACTACGATCGCTGCGTGCAGGCTATGCGGCTCGGGGCGCAC
>DATBKN010000003.1:0-21037 GCA_036555845.1 Gemmatimonadaceae bacterium
GTTGATCCAGCCTGCTTCGGCCTGCGGCTTCTCCGTGAATTCGGCTACGCGGTCGTCGTTCAGCGTGAGCCCACCGAAGCGCGCGGGCGGCCGCACAGCCGTGACCGTCGCGAGCTTGCCGTGCGCGCGATGAAACCTAACGAGTTCTCCGATGTTCACATCCGACAGTCCGTCGCCGTACGTGAGCATGAAAGCGCCTTCGCTGAGCAACGGCCGCAAGCGCCGTACGCGTCCACCCGTCATGGTGTCGAGGCCGGTGTCGACGAGACCGACTCTCCAATCGAGGCGGCTCCCTTGCACGATGTCGATGGCTCCCGACTTGAGATCGACGAAAAAGTCGCTGTCGTGCAGCGCGTAGTTGTTGAAGTACGCCTTGATCTGTTCGCCCATGTAGCCGCACGCGATCACGAATTCGCGATACCCGTGCGCCGCGTAGTAATGCATCAGGTGCCACAACAGCGGGCGACCGCCGATCTCCACCATGGGCTTCGGGCGTGTTCCAGTCTCTTCTGCAAGGCGCGTCCCGCGTCCGCCAGCGAGGATGACAACGCGCATCGGATCAGATGATGACGGGCGATGGAACGGGCACGATGAAGCGTCCTCCCTGCGCCCGATAGGCAGACTGCTGCTCCATGATCTCGGCGGCGAAGTTCCATGCGAGGATGAGCAGGTAATCCGGGCGATCGTGCGCTAGCGTCTCCACAGATTTCACCGGGATGTGCATCCCTGGCGTTAGGCGGCCCACCTTGAGCGGATTCTTGTCGACGGTGTACGGGACGAGTGTTCGGTCGATGCGGCAATAGTTGAGGAGCGTGTTCCCTTTCGCCGGCGCACCGTAGCCGACTACGCGTTTTCCCTGCCCGCGTAAATCCTCGAGCATCAAGCGCAGCTCATGACGAGTGCGCTCAACGGAGCTGGCCCAGCCGCGCCACGTGGCGACGTCACTCAGGCCAATGGCGTGTTCTTCTCGCATCACGGCTCGCGCTTGATCGTGATGCGTTCCTCCGCATGTGAGGAAGACGCGCAGCGAGCCCCCGTGTACCGGGACGCGATCAACGTGCGCGATCGCCAACCCCGCTGCCTCGGCCATCCGAGCGAGGCTCGTGACCGTGAAGTAACAGAGGTGCTCGTGATAAATCGTGTCGTATTCCAGCCGTTCGAGCATCTCGCGAGCATACGGCACTTCGACGACGCCCAGTCCGTCGGACCCCAGCAGCGCGGCAAAGCCGCGCAGGAAATCAGTCGCCGCGTCCACGTGAGCGAGTACGTTGTTTCCGATCACAGCGCGCGCCGGGCCGTGCTTTGCACGAAGCTCCGTGGCGACAGCGTGACTGAAGAAGCGATTGTCCGTCGGGACGCCGCGCTCCACCGCCATCGCCGCGATGTTGCTTGCTGGCTCGACGCCTAAAACAGTCGCGCCATGGTTTTGGAAATGCTTGAGCAGCGAGCCGTCGTTGCTCGCGACTTCGACAACGAGATCCCCTGGACGCAGCGCCAGGCGATCGGCGACGGCTTGCGCGTAGCGCGCGTTATGCTCGGCGATCGTCGTGGACGTTCCGGTGACGTAGATGTAATTCGAGAACAGCACCGCCGGATCGATCACATCGGCGAGCTGGACGAGCGAGCACGATTCACAGAAGCACACGTCCAGCGGGAAGAACTCCTCAGCGGCCGTGTCTGACTCGTCGCGCGGGAAGGCGTTGGCCAACGGCTGTGGCCCTAACGCGAGAAAGCAGTGTAGGGCGGCCGCACCGCAGGCTCGGCAGGTGGTTCGCCGGCGATACGTCGGTGACGCTGCCAGCGCGGGCGCGCTGATCGGTGTCTGCTGAGTTGCCTGTCGGGTGTCCGTCGAGCTCACGCGGTGCCCACCACGGGTCCGACTTCGCTCGGCGCCCGCTGCGACGCGCGACGCCAGCTGCGCAGCTCTCCGGAGAAACGGAACCTGAGGAGCTTCGTGAAGAACTCCCAAAGCGTCGACGCGCGCACATGCGATAGCCCGTTACCGCGAGCTCGCGCGAACACGTTGTACTCCAGCACGCGCACGCGCAGGTAATGCGCCTTGATCATGATTTCCGGGTCGAGCAGCCACTGTTTCGAGCTCAACTCCATGCGCAGGATGACGTCACGCGGGAGGAGCTTGGGGAGGCCGTTGATATCCAGCGACGCGACGCCAGGAAAGAGCATGCGAAAGAACGCATTGTACGCGATTGACACGAACTTCCGCGTTAGGCCATCCATGCGGAAGCGGCGTCGCGCTTTGGCCAGCACCGGCTGACCGCACGCCACCGCGTCTTCATAGAGCCGCACGGCATCCTCGGCGTCGACCTGCCCGTCGGCCGGCACGATACCCACCCATGGCGCTCGCGCACGTGTGACGCCCGTGAGCACTCCATTGCCGTACCCGATATTGACGTCCACGCGAACGGGGCACACACAGCCGAGCTCTGACTGCAATGAACGCAGAATCTCACCGGTTCGATCACGAGAGCCGTTGTCCACGGTGATAAGCTCGAGACGGTGGCCAGCACGCTCGAAAGCAGCGACGAAACGCCGCACCGTCTGCCCAACCACCGCCTCCTCGTTGTAACAGGGCATTACGAACGACACGTCGGGAAGCGCCGCGTTGTTCGCCAGCGGCCTGCCCGCATCCGCGCTCGTCGTGGTTGCCGACGAGGGACTGGTCATGAGAGAGTCAGCTTCACTCAATTTGAGCCGTGAGATGCCGCATCCATTCTGCGCACGCGAGAAGGCAAAGCGGGTGCCCGGTCTGCGGTCCGGGCCCCAACAACGCATAACAGTAAGCGAACGAATTACTTGACGCGTGCTTCCGGGCGTCCCCGGGATGGGCCAGCGCGCGACGCAACGTGGCCCGTGTCGCCCGTGTGCCACAAAAGGGGCAGCGCCGCGCAAGTCAGGTGCGGCGCGTAGCGGGCCACCCGGCCGCGTGCGAGACGCGCATCTTACTCAAGCGCAACGTGTTGCGTGTTGCGCACCCGCGACAGAAACGGGGGGTGAAGGTACCGGCAAGCCGACTTGCTGCGGGCACCTCGATTGCGCACGCACCCGGGACGGCGCGTCGCTATCGTTCGCGCTCAGTCCGCTGGACCACCTTCACTTCTCGGGCGTGCGCCTCCGGCTCTTTCTCACCTGCTGGGTGATCTTCTGTCTGCACTACGCGACGGACTTTGTGCGCGAGCACTTCCTCGTGGTCAGCATGGTGGAGAAGGGGACATTCGACCTCGGAGACTACTACGGGTTGCACGAAGACATCTTCGTGAATCCGCCTAACGCCACGGTGCAGGGTGTCCACCACGGCGCGAACCCCGGCATCTCGATGCTGGCGGCCATTCCATACGCGCTCACGCGGCCCCTCGTCGATCGCGTGGTCGCGCGGCAGCTCGCGCTGCGCAAGGCTCGCGGCGACACGAGCGCCGTGTACAACGATCCGCGTCAGGCGCGCGTGCGCTTCTATCGGGAAGCTGTTTCGCGCGGTCTCGACGTGCGTTTCGGTCTCGTGGGGATCATCACGATGGTGCTGTGCATGGCGCCGCTCTCCGCGTTAGGTGTCGTCGCCATGTTCATGCTCCTGCGCGGCGCCGGACTGGCCGAGAAGACGAGCGCCTGGCTGTCGCTGCTGTATGCCTTCGGCACGCCGGTGCTCTTCCGAACGGCGTACCTGAACCAGAATCTGGCCGTCGGGATCGCCGGTCTCTTCGCGCTGCTCCTCCTGTGGAATCCGTCGCAGATCGTGGGCTGGAGCCCACGGACACGCCTCTTCATCGCCGGGCTGGCCGGGGGGTTCGCCTTCCTGTGCGACTATTCCGGGGCGCTCGCCACCGGACTGCTGGGGCTGTACGCCATGCTGCGTGCCCGCGACCCGGATGCCGGCCTCGGGGGTCCCTGGCGCGCCGCGTTAGGCTACGGGCTCGGCGCGTTAGGCATGGTTCTCGTATTGTGGTTCTATCAGTGGGCGTCCTTCGGGAACTTCATCCTGCCGCCGCAAAACTGGATGCCGGCTGTGATCCACAGCGAGCAGGGTTATCAGGGCGTGACGGGCCCCAACTGGGAGCTGTTCAAGATGCTGCTGCTGCACCCGGCGTTCGGGCTCTTCGTCGCCGCACCGCTTCTGATCCTCGCGTTAGGTGCGCCCGTCGTGTGGCTGCGACGCAAGAGCTTCATCCCCGGCCGCGAACTGCTGCTCTGCGGCGCCCTCGGGTTCTCCTTCATCGTGTTCTTCTCGGCGGTGCAATACACGCGGCTGCAGTGGAGCACGGGGATCCGCTACTTGATGCCCGTCGTGCCGTTTCTCTTTCTCCCCGCTGCCGTCACGCTCGTGCGCCTTCCCAAGTGGCTCGCGTGGCCGATCGTCGTCGCTGCCGTGACGGTCAGCTGGTCGATCGCGATGGTGCGCAATCAGTACGGCGTTCAGGCGAACATCGTGCGCGTGTTCGTGGAAGGACTGCAGCTGCCGTGGCTGTCGACCCTGGGACGTATGGCGAAGCAGTACGCTCCGTGGCTCGAAGGCCGCCCGTCCGCGCTCCCCGTGATGCTCCTCGTCGCCGTTGTCATCGCCGGCATCTGGCTGATCAAACGGCCGCGGGAACCGATGGTCGCCGCCGCTTCCGCAGCCTCGCCCCCCGGGTCATGATGCAACGCAATCAGGGTGCCGCGAATTGCGCGATGCCGCTCGGGTGATACGGCACGCCCCCTGCTATCCGCTGCTAGCCTACCGCGCATCCCCCCTCTGAATGGCGCTTTACCAGCCAGCAACGCTCAAGACCTTGAACGGCGACACGATCGTCGATGTCGTCATTCCCGTGCTGAATGAAGCGCACGTGCTGCGGAATAGCGTGCTAACGGTCCGCGACTTCCTCACGCAGCACCTGCACTGTCAGTGGCGCGTTGTTGTCGTTGACAATGGTTCGTCCGATGGGACCGACGCAGTGGCGCGTCGACTGTCGCAGGAATACAGCGACGTCCGGTTCATTCACCTCCCGCGCCGCGGGCGCGGAAGGGCACTGAGACACGCCTGGACGCAGAGCGATGCCGACATCATGTGCTACACGGATGTCGACCTTTCGACCGAGCTCGCCGCACTCCCCAAGATGGTCCAGGCGATAGCTCTCGACGGCTTCGAGCTGGCGACTGGCTCCCGCCTTTTGCCGCAATCGCAAACCACGCGGTCCCGGAAGCGCGAGTTCATCTCGCGCTGCTACAACATCTTCGTGAAGGCCGTGCTTTGGACGTCGTTCAGCGATGCTCAATGCGGCTTCAAAGCGATCAGCCGGAATGCCTGCGCCGCGCTGGTTCCGGAAGTCGAAGATCAGAGCTGGTTCTTCGATACCGAGCTGCTGACTCTCGCCGAGAAGCGTGGCTATCGCATCGCGGACATTCCGGTGCGCTGGATCGAGGACGATGATAGCCGCGTGAAGATCGTAAAGACCGCGTGGGACGACATCAAAGGCGTATTCCGCGTGCGCTGGAAGCTCTGGCGCGCGGTCGTTGCACCGCGAGCCGCCGAAGGAGCGCTGAGCCGCCGCTCGACGCTGTAGCGAGCTGCGGATCGACTGGCTGTGACGCCGCTGCCGCCGCTCTGCCTAACGGGTGCCAGCGGGTTCATCGGACGACGCCTGATGGCCCAGCTCGCGGCAGCGGGCGCGCCGGACGTCACGCTGCTGCTGCGCGATCCGGCGCGTTTCGCTCCGGGTGCATTGCCTTCCTCTTGGCGGCTCGTGCGCGCTGATCTCTCCAGCGACACGATACCACCGGCCGCGATCGTCCCCGGTGCTGTTGTGCTGCACCTCGCTGCCGCGACCGGGACGGCAAACGCGGCTCAGATGCAGCGCCTGAACGTCGATGCAACTGGCCGGCTCCTCGCCGCGGCGACGGCCGCCGGCGCCCGTCATTTCGTGTTCGTCAGTTCCGTGTCCGCAGGCTATCCGGACCAGCGCTGGGCGCAGTACCCGCAAAGTAAAGCCAGGGCCGAGCGACTCGTGGCCGCCGCCGGCGTGCCGTATACAATCGTTAGGCCCACGATGGTGTTCGGGCCCGGGAGTCCCAACCAGCAGGGACTCGAGAAGCTGGCGACACTTGCGGTTCCGCTGCTGCCCGGTCAGGGTGATGTGCGTGCACAGCCCATTCACGTCGACGACATCGCGAAAGTTCTGCTGTACGTCGCGGCGCTCCCGGCCGCGGTACAGGGGCATATCACCGTGGGCGGGCCGTCAGTTCTGACGATGCGCGAACTATTTGCCGCTATACGTCGCGCGCGCGGCCTCGCACCGCGTGAGCCAGTGACACTTCCGCTTGGCGCGTTGCGCCGGTCACTCGCGCTATTGGGTGCTCTCGCTGGCTCGCTGCTTCCCGTGAGCGCCGGGCCGCTCGTCGTCTTCGCCAATGACGCGGTTGCCGAATCGGCGCTCCCGGGTTTGACGCTCCTGTTTCCGCAGGTCTCTCTCGAGGCGATGCTCGCCGAGCCGGCGCATGCCTAACGAGCGAGAGGTCAGGGAAGCGCGAGTTTTCGCGTCCTACCTCGGCGCGGCGTCCGTTCCCAGCGAAATCAGCGAGCGGTATCATCGGGCAATCCAGCACTGGCGCGCCGCTCCGTCCGAGCGCTTCGATGCCTGGTTGGTGCGTCTTGCGGCCACGAGCCAGGGACTCACGGCTATCGCTGACACGTACGCGCGCTTCGCGCGGCCGTACGGGGACCTGAGGTGCCGCCTAACGCTGATGCTGGCGCTGCTCGAGACGCATGGCGCGACGCATGCCGCGTACGATCGGGCGCGGCCTTCTTCTGCCGCCGGCGCCTGGCTCGCGCTGGCGGGCCTGGGAACGTTATGGGCCCTGCGTGCGCTGCTCGCTGTTGCTATCTGTGCTCCCGCGCATCTGCTGCTCGGGGCCAAGGTGCCTGCGCGGCAGTCAGCCTGATGGCACGGCATCTCGTCATCGGGTCGGGCGCGAGCGGCGTGCATTACGCGCTCACGATCCTCGAGCGCGGTGAAGAGGTTACGCTGCTCGACGTCGGCTACGAACGCCCGGCAGCGCCGCTTCCCGACGCCACCTACACGCAGCTCAAAGAGCAGCTCGCAGATCCGCTCAGCGATATCCTCGGCGAGCGCAGCGAATACGTCGTGTATCCCGGTCCGGTCTCCAAGCCGTACGGTTTTCCACCAAGCAAAAGCTACGTCTTTCGCCAACCAGCGGCATGGTCGCTGACGTCGCGCGGTTTCGATCCGCTCGTGTCCTTCGCGCGTGGCGGGCTGGCGGAAGCCTGGACCGGCGGATCCTACGAGCTGGACGAGCGCGATCTCGCTGCCTTTCCGTTTTCGTTAGGCGAGCTTCAGCCGCACTACGCGACGGTCGCGCGGCGCATCGGCATCGCCGCCGAACGCGACGATCTGGAGCGGTTCTCGCCGATGACGGCGGGTTATGACGCCCCGCTGCCGCTCGACGCGCACTCGGCGCAGCTGCTCGGGGCATACGCGCGAAAACGCCAGCGCGTCAACGCGTTAGGCGTCTACCTTGGGCGCTCGCGCGTCGCCGTGCTGACCAAGCCGCTCGGCGAGCGCGCCGAGTGTACTCAGCTCGGACGCTGCCTCATGGGCTGCCCGCGCGAATCGCTGTACGCCCCGAGCTACACACTGCGCCAGCTGCACCGTTTTCCAGGGTTCGCGTATGTCCCCGGCGTTTTCGTCGAACGCATCCTTCTCGACGGCGACGGCAGGGCGACTGGCGTGATGACGCGCGAGCTCGCTGCGGGCGCCGAAAAGCGCTTCACTGGCGATCGCGTCGTGCTCGCCGCCGGCGCGCTCGCCAGCTCGCGCATTTATCTGAGCACGCTGCAGCATGAAAACGGGGCCGCGCCTGAGCTGCCAGGACTCATGGACAACCGACACGTGATGATGCCCTTCGTCACGCCGTCTCGCGTCGGACACGACGTGGAGATCGCGAGCTATCAGTTCCACCATCTCGCGTTAGGCATGCGTGGCAACTCGGCCGGCGACGACGTGCATGGCCAGATCACGGCGCTCAAAGGTGCGCAGGTGCATCCGATCGTGTCGTCGCTTCCCTTCGACTTTCGCACGTCGCTGAGCGTCTTCGGGCGTGTGCGTGCGGCGCTCGGTATCGCGAACTTCTGGCTGGCTGACACGCGCCGCGCCGCGAACGTTGCGGAGCTACGAGTGACGGACGACGCTCGGCATCAGCTCGTGCTCAGCTACGGCGACGATAGGTCTGATCTCGGCCGTACGAACCAAGCGATCGCAGCAATACGAAAATCGCTGAGGATCATCGGAGCGATCGCACCGAAATCGCAGACTGCTGTCTTACCACGCGGATCGAGCGTGCACTACGCGGGCACGTTGCCGATGACGAATGACGAGCGAAAACACACGTGCCGCGCTGACGGTTCCGTGCGTGGTTTCGAGCGACTGATCGTTGCGGACGGCGCTGCGTTCAGTTCGCTTCCAGCGAAGAACATCACCTTCACGCTGATGGCAAATGCGGTGCGGATTGCGCACGCTTCACAATGACGTTGACGCCTGTGTGACAGTGAACCTCGTCGTTGGTTTGCTACAGAGCGCGTCGGTGTGTTGCGATGGTCCGACACCAAGAGACGGATTAACGCGTCGCGACGAGCTGTGAAGTGCGCTCACATCGCGTGCGCTAAACGACGCTTCGCCAAGTAGTTGTCACTTTCGCAATGAGGCGACCGCGAGTGTCGTAGCGTGGCGCCTCACTTGCACACACCTGAGCCGTCAATTCTGCGTGCCTAGGCAGTCAGTTCCGGTAGCAGCTGGACCCCAGCGGAATCACCTCCCCCAATCGACGATGTCAGCAGTGCCACAAATCGCTGAAGAAACGAGACCAACGCGTGTTTCCGGTCGCACCAAGGGGCGGCCAGAAGTGTCTGTTGTGCTCGTTTCAGATGACTGCTGGCAAACGACGCAGCACTCACTCGATCGCATAGCATCACGCTGCCACAGGATGCTCGCCGAAGTGATCGTCATTCGTACGGGTGAAGAGAATGTGCCGCCGGCTTTACAGCGTGCTCATCCCGAGGTCCGCTTCTGCAATGCGCCGCAAGGCACGAGCGAGGCCCAGCTGCGTTCGATCGCGATCCTCGAAGCTTCCGGTGACATCGTTGCGTTGCGTCGCACTGCCGACGTGCGCGACGCGATGTGGCTCGACGCGCACTACGTCGCGGCCACGGGGATGCGACCCGACAACTTCGATGAGGCCGATCTCGATCTGACCGAGGAAAGCATCGTAGCGGCCGAGATCACCGTCGACGGCGCGACAACTTCGGAGCGCCGCGCGCACAGCGGTTCACGCCACTCGATCGAAACTTCGCCAGCGAGCAGCGCGTCGAGCGCTGCCTAACGGCGCGTGAGCCGGGCCGCGCTGTCGGTTGTTGTCCCTTCCGTCAACGGCTCTCAGGATCTCGACGGCGCTTTAGCTGCGCTCGAGGCACAAGGTTCACCCGACGTACTGGAGATTGTGGTCGTCGATCGCCTCGGCGAGGACGTGCGTGATCATGTGCGTCACAAGTTCCCGCGCGTGCACGTGCTCCCGGTTCCGAAATCCGCGACGATCCCGCAGATGCGCGCGGTCGCTTTCGCCGCGTGCACGGCAGACGCCGTCGCCGTAATCGAGGATCACGTCATTGTCCCGCGAGGCTGGGCGAACGCGTTGCTGAGCGCGATGAACGGAACGCGGCGAGTCGTCGGCGGCAGCGTTGAGAACGCGGCGACGCGCACGCTGACTGATTGGGCGGCCTTTCTGTGCGAATACAGCCACTGCATGAACCCCCTGCCAAGTGGGCCGGCGTCGTGGCTCACCGGAAACAACGTCGTGTATCCGCGGAAGCTCCTGGAGGAATTCCGTGGTGTCATCGCCGAAGGAGCTTGGGAAAACCGACTGCATGACGCGATGCGCACGGCGGGTGTGGCGCTTGTCTGTCACCCCGAGATCGCCGTTGGCCATAAGAAGCACTTCACGGTCAGCGAGTACCTCGGGCAGCGATACCTGTATGCGCGGTCGTACGCAGGCGCTCGTGTCCGAGGGAGATCGGTTGGCGCGCGACTCGCATATGCTGCAGCCGCAGTTGCACTTCCGCCGCTCCTTCTGTGGCGTACGGTTTCACGGGTCGTCTCCAAACGACGGCACATCGGGCACCTCGTGCGGTCGTTGCCGCTGCTAGGATTGTTTGTCTGCGCCTGGGCAGCCGGCGAGGTGGTCGGCTACGCTCGAGGAGCCGGCGATTCCCTGTCCAGAGTTCGTTAGTGACCGATCCGCGTCCTGCCACAACTCCGACGTCGCAGCGCAAAATCTCGCGCCTGCAGCCGAATGATCATGTCGTGATCATCGGCGGCGGACCGGCCGGCCTAACGGCTGCGTACCTGCTCGCCAAGTCCGACGTGCGCGTGACAGTCCTCGAGTCAGACAACATCGTGGGCGGGATTTCGCGCACCGCGCAGTACAAAGGCTATCGCTTCGACATTGGCGGTCACCGCTTCTTCACGAAGGTTACGCCGGTCGAAGAGCTGTGGCACGAGATCCTTGGTAACGAGTTCATTCGCGTGCCGCGCCTGTCGCGAATTCACTACTCAGGAAAGTATTTCGATTATCCACTGAAGGCCGCGAATGCACTCAGAGGACTCGGCATCTGGAAAGCGTTCCTGATGGTGACCAGCTACCTCTGGTCGCACCTGCGTCCCTATCCAGTCGAAGAGAATCTGGAACAGTGGGTTTCCAACCGCTTTGGCAAGCGACTCTACCGCACGTTCTTCAAGACCTACACTGAGAAAGTGTGGGGCATCCCGTGCACAGAGATTCGAGCGGAATGGGCAGCGCAACGCATCCAGGGTCTCTCACTCGCCAAGGCGATTCTCAATGCGGCGTCGCTGCAAAAGCGCAGCGACTCGATCAAAACGCTGATCAACGAATTCCAGTACCCGCGTTTAGGCCCAGGTCAGATGTGGGAGACGGCAACGGAGCGCATCCGCCAGTTAGGCGGCAAGGTGCTCATGCAGCACGACGTTTCGCGCATCGAAACGCAGGACGGCGCCGTCGTCGCCGTGCACGCAAAGACGCCTAACGGGGAGCAGCGTTTCCCCGCGCAGCACGTAATCTCGACGATGCCCGTCCGCCATCTCGTGCGCGCGATCGAGCCTTCGCTGCCCGCACCGGTGCGGGCAGCGGGCGAAGGACTCAATTATCGTGACTTCCTGACGGTCGCCCTGATTCTCGATCAGGAGCACCTGTTCCCCGACAACTGGATTTACATTCACACTCCAGGCGTACAGGTCGGACGTATTCAGAACTTCAACAACTGGAGCCGAGCGATGGTCCCCGAGCCGGGGAAGACGTGTCTCGGGCTCGAGTACTTCTGTTTTGAAGGCGATGGCATGTGGACCAAGGCTGACGGCGATCTCATCGCGATGGCGACGCGAGAGCTTGGCGAACTAGGGCTGGCCGATCCCACGAAGGTGGTGGACGGGACTGTCGTGCGCATGCCGAAGGCCTATCCCGTGTACGACGCGGAGTACCGCACGCATCTCAACGTCGTTAGGGCGTCGATCGATCGAATTCCGAACCTGCACACGGTCGGGCGCAACGGAATGCACAAGTACAACAATCAAGACCATTCCATGCTGACGGCGATGATGGCGGTCGCCAACATGCGCGGCGCTTCTCACGACGTGTGGGCGGTGAATACGGACTACGAGTACCACGAGGAGCAGCGAATCGACGCGCCCGAGGACTCGGCGAGCGGTGGGGCGAAGCAAGGTGGAGGCGGAATCGCGAGCAGCGCGACCAACCCACCCGCCGCCCGTCGCGCGGCCGCGCCGAGCACGCGCGCGAGCGTGGGTGCGTGAGGCGTGCTTGCGAATAGGCGTCGACGCAACTTGTTGGGCGAACCCACGCGGGTACGGTCGATTTGCGCGAGAGTTGCTTCGCGCGATCGTGCGCGAGGCTCCACAACACGAATTCGTCTGCTTCGCGGACCGTCCGTCGCTCGATAGCTTCGAACTGTCGGCGGCGAACATCAGAAGGGTAGAAGTGCCTCTCGCAGTGTCGCCGGTGTCGGCGGCGGCAGCAAACAGCTATCGTTCGCCTTTCGACATGCTACGCCTAACGCGCGCTGTCTATCGCGAGCGGCCGGAGCTGTTCTTTTCACCGTCCGTTTACACGTATTTCCCGCTGCCGCTGGGGCAGCGCGCCGTCGTGACTGTGCACGATGCCATCGCCGAACGCTTCCCCGAGCTGACGCTTCCCACCGCACGGGCGCGCCTTTTCTGGAAGCTCAAGGTCGGTCTTGCGCTGCGTCAGGCGCGCATCGTTCTCACGGTCTCGGAATACTCGGCGCGTGACATCGCCTCGGTGCTGCGTATTCCGCGCGAGCGCATTCGCGTCGCCGTTGAGGCACCCGCGGAGGCGTACTACCCCGCCGCGGCCAGCGACATCGCGGCTGCTGCGGCGCGGGCGAAACTCCCCGCCGGCGCGACGTGGTTCACGTACGTAGGCGGTTTCAATCCGCACAAGCGCGTGCGCGCCATCATCAACGCGCTGGGAGATCTTGCCACCACGTTAGGTGAGCAGACTCCGCACCTGCTTCTCGTGGGACCGGTGTCCCAGGACGTGTTTCATAACGAGCTGAACGAGCTGCGCAGCCTCGTCGAGGAGCGCAAGCTGCAGCAGCTGGTGCACTGGCTCGGCTATGTGCCTGACGAAGAGCTGCGCAACCTGCACAGCGGTGCTTTGGCGACACTGCTGCCTTCGTCGTGCGAAGGGTTTGGATTACCGGCCGTAGAAGCGGCTGCCTGCGGCACACCAGTTATCGCGACGACTGAAAGCCCGCTCCCGGAGCTGCTCGAGGGCGGCGGCGTCTTCGTACGGCCGGGCGACGACGAGACGCTGTACACGGCGATGCTGATGCTCTTGCGCGACCCCGAGCGGCGTCGCGCGTTAGGCATGCGTGCCCGCGAACGCGCAGCACGCTTGAGCTGGCGCGCGGCGGCATGCAGCGCCCTCGGCGCCCTTGAAGAGGCGGCGGCATGAGCGCGCTGCGCTTCTGCATGCTCACCACGTTCTATCCGCCATATGCCTTCGGTGGTGACGCGATCGGCATTCAGCGTCTCTCTCGCGCGCTCGTCAGGCGCGGACATCAGGTGACCGTCGTGCACGACGCGGACGCGTACAACGCGCTGCGTTCCACGCCGGAACCGAAGGTCCCACTCCAGGACGTCGACGAAGGCGTCCAAGTGATTCGCCTCAAGAGCGGCTTTGGCATGCTTTCGCCGCTCCTGACGCAACAACTCGGCCGGCCTGTGCTCAATGCGTCGCGTATCCGCGAGATTCTCGAGCGCGGCCGCTACGACGTCGTCAATTTCCACAACGTCTCGTTGATCGGCGGCCCTGGATTGTTCAGCCTCGCGCCGGAGTCGATACGGCTCTACATGGCGCACGAGCACTGGCTCGTGTGCCCGACGCACGTGCTCTGGCGCTACAAGCGGGAGCGCTGTGATGGACGCGAATGCGTGCGCTGCATGCTTTCTTATCGCCGTCCGCCACAGCTCTGGCGCTGGACGGGCTATCTGGATCGCCAGCTGCGTCATGTCGATGCTGTCATCGCGATGAGCGAGTTCAGCCGCCGCAAGCACCTCGAGTTTGGGCTGCCATGTGATCCGGAGGTACTGCCCTACTTCCTGCCGGACCCGGAACCTGACAGCCGCACCGTCACAGGGGCATCGCCTAACGAGCGACCGTACTTCCTTTTCGCCGGCCGCCTCGAGCGCATCAAGGGGCTGGACGAAGTCATCCCGCTCATGCGGTCGTATGACGGAGCCGACCTCATCATCGCGGGCGACGGAGAGCACGGCGCACATCTGCGCCAAGTCGCCGCCGGCGTTCCGAACGTCAAGTTCGTCGGCCGGGTGACGCCTGACGCTCTGCGCCAGTACTACGCACACGCGATCGCACTGCTCGTCCCGTCGGTATGCTTCGAGACGTTCGGCATCGTGTTGATCGAAAGCTTCAGGCAGGGGACCCCGGTGATCGCGCGACGGCTAGGCCCGTTTCCTGAGATCATCGCTGAATCGGGGGGCGGCGAGCTTTTTGACTCACCCGACGAACTTCTGGCCGCAATGCACCATCTTCAGAGCGACCCAGGATACCGCAGCCGTTTGAGTGACGCGGGCTACCAGGCGTACGTCGAGCGATGGTCCGAGAGCGCGGTTGTTCCGCGCTACCTCGACATCGTACATCGGGCGGCGCAGCGGCGTGGCCAGGCGCGGGTGGTAGCCGAAAGCATCGTGGAGGATGTTGCGTGAACGTTTTCATTACTGGTGGGGCCGGGTTCATCGGATCGCATCTCGCCGAGCGTCTTTTGGATCGCGGCGACCGCGTATCAATCCTCGACGACTTGTCGACCGGGGCAATGGAGAACATCGCGCACCTGATCGGCCGCAAAGGCTTCACTCACCGCATCGGCAGCGCGCTCGACGCGCCGCTCGTGAGCGAGATGGTAGACGGTGCCGATGTGACGGTGCACCTCGCGGCTGCCGTGGGGGTCATGCTGATCGTCGATAGGCCGGTGCACACGATCGAGACGAATGTCCGCGCCACGGAAGTCGTTCTCAACGCTACGGCGAAGAAGAAAAAGCTCACCGTCATCGCGTCCACTTCTGAAGTCTACGGAAAGTCGACGCGCGTTCCGTTCCGTGAAGACCACGATCTCCAGTTAGGCCCCACATCGCATTCACGCTGGGCCTATGCGTGCTCCAAGGCGCTGGACGAGTGGCTGGCGCTCGCGTACTCGCGGGAGAAGCACGTTCCGGTCATCATCGTTCGCTTCTTCAATACTGTTGGCCCGCGGCAAACGGGCCAGTACGGAATGGTCGTGCCGAGTTTTGCTCGTCAGGCACTGCGTGGTGAGCAGATTCGCGTCTACGGAACCGGCGACCAGTCACGCTGCTTCGGACACGTGCGCGACGCCGTCGAAGGACTGTTGCGGCTGATCGCTACGCCGAGCGCGGTGAATGAAGTCTTCAACATCGGGTCGACAGAAGAAGTCACGATAAAGCGGCTCGCCGAAATGGTGCGCGACGCCGCGAGCAGCAGCTCGGAGATCGTACACATTCCGTATTCGGAGGCGTACGCGGCGGGCTTCGAGGACATGATGCGCCGCGTGCCGGATGTGTCCAAGCTGGAGCGCGTGACTGGATTCCGTCCGACAACTCCGCTCAGTCAAATCGTGGCGGACGTCGTGGCTGACCAACGCGCGCGCATCGAACCATTCACCGGCGCGGCCCAGCGTTAGGTTGAAGACGGAATGCGCGCGATCTTCATGTATCACTCGATCGACGAGAGCGGATCTCCGATCTCGGTCGAGCCGCGTGTGTTCCGGCAGCAGATGGAATTTCTCGCGCGCGGGCGCCCACGAGTCGTCCCGCTCGCAGACGTCGCATCCGTTGATGCGCCTGACGAGACGATCGCGCTCACGTTCGACGACGCGTTTGCGAACTTCGAGGAGTACGCTGCCCCGATCATGGCCGATCTTGGACTGCCGGCGACGCTGTTCGTCGTGAGCGAGCATGTCGGTAAGAACAACGCGTGGGGAAACGCGACTTCCACGCTCGCGAGCGGCGGACCGATTCCTATTCTCCCGCTCATGACCTGGGATGCGATCAAGCGAGTGATGCAGCGCGGGATCGAAATCGGCGCGCACACGCGCAGCCATCCGCGGCTCTCGTCGCTCTCCGATCAGACGCTGGTCGATGAGATCGACGCGCCGGCTGAGCGACTCGCGAGCGAACTTGGTGCGCGTCCGACGGCCTTTGCGTATCCGTATGGCGATCTGGATCACCGCGTCGTGAGCGCAGTGCGCCGCACATATCGGCGCGCGTGCACGACCGAGCTGCGCGCGCTCGACCGTGGCGAAGATCCCATGCGACTCCCGCGGCTCGACGCGTATTACTTCCGATCTCCGGGTCAGCTCGAGCAATGGGGAAGTTCCGCATTTCAGCGTCGAATCTGGTTCCGCGCGCAGGCCCGTCGAGTGCGCGGCTTCGTAGCGTCAGCTTCAGAACGCGTATGAAGTCGTCGATGCCCGTTTGCTCAGTCGTGGTCCCGGCCTACGGTGCCGCCCACTTACTCAATGAGACGTTAGGCGCGCTGCTTGAAAGCGACCTGCCGCGCGACACGTGGGAGCTCATCGTCGTCGACGACGGATCGCTGGACGACACGGCCGCCATCGCGGGGCGTTACGCCGATACCGTCGTGAGACTTCCTGGCCGGCCACACGGCCCCGCGTACGCACGCAATCGCGGCTTCGAAGTGGCGCGCGGGCCTGTCGTCGCCTTCTTCGACGCGGACGTCGTCGTACATCGCGATACGCTGCGCAGCCTTCTCGGTGCATTGTCTCAACGGCCTGACGCCGGAGCCGTGTTTGGCGCCTACGACACGACGCCACGTGCCACCGGCATCGTGTCGCAGTATCGCAATTTGATTCACCACTACACGCACACGCGCGGCGCCGGCGAGGTGGACACATTCTGGGCCGGTGCGGGTGCGATCCGGCGCGACGTATTCGAAGAGGCAGGGATGTACGACGAGTGGCACTACGCCAAGCCGCAGATCGAAGACATCGAGCTGGGCGCCCGCATCCGCTCGTTAGGTAAGAAGATTCTGCTCGTCCCCGAGATCCAGGTGACGCACCTCAAGAAATGGTCGCTCGCCAACGTCATCCGTACGGACCTGCGCGACCGGGGGATCCCGTGGGCGCGACTCCTGGCACAGCGCGGCGCCGCGCTCTCATCCAAAACGCTGAACCTGCGCTGGACTGAGCGCCTTCACACGGCCCTCGTGTGGCTCTCCGCCGCACTGCTTGTGGTCGCCGCGTTCCGTACTTCGCTCACGATTGCCGGGGTGGCGCTTCTGCTGCTGGTCCCAGTCATCGTGCTCAACTGGCCGCTGTGGCGCTATATGGCGGGCTTGCGCGGCGTCCTTTTCGCAATAGCCATTGTACCGCTGCACCTGATGTACTACGCGCTGAATGGCGTCTCCTTTTTCCTGGGATTGCTCCTGCAGCAGACACTGGGCGCGCCCGTTCCCGACCCGACGACCGCGGCATACGCCGAGGTCGGCGTTCAGCGCTGGCCGCCGGTTCCCAAGCGGCACCGGCGCAGTACGTGGGTCGAATACCCGGATGACTAATCATGATAGAGGTGATCATGACGGTCCCTGAGCGAGCGAAAGTCCCGCGCTCGGAGCGCCGCGACCCCGAGGAAGTCAGCCTCGACCAGGCACTGGAGCTCGCGTTCGCGCCGCTCAACAAGCGTGCATTCGGCACGGCGCTCGGCTCGGCCGGCGCCGTACTCATGGTCCTCGTGACCGTTGCTGTACTCGTGACAGATCGCGCGCAGGAGTTCCCGTTAGGCTTGCTCGGACAGTATCTCTACGGATACACGGTGTCGTGGCCCGGAATACTCGTGGGCGCTGGCTGGGGCTTTGTCGTCGCGTTCGTCGCCGGATGGTTCTTTGCGTTCTGCCGCAACGCGGCGCTCGCGATCACGGCATTTGCGATCCGCACGCGTGCAGAATTGACCCAAACGCGCGATTTTCTCGATCACATATAGAGACGCGATTCCATGACTAACGGACTCACCGGTCGTGACGTCAACGTGCGGCGCGCCCTGTTGCGGCTCAACGCGCGGGCGTGGGGCATTGCCTGTGGGCTGCTCTTCGGCGGCGCGCTCTTTCTAGCCACCAACTGGCTCGTTGTGAAGAGCGGGCCGAATCCGGGCCGACATCTCCAGTTGCTGGCGGCTTTCTTCCCCGGCTATCGCGTGACGTTCGTCGGCAGTTTGATCGGATTCGTGTACGCCTTCGTAATCGGATACGCGTTAGGGCGGTTGATCGGCGAGGTGTACAATCGCCTCACGCCGGGCGAGTAAGCCGCACCAGGCATGGCTTCGTCCTCCTGGCGCGTCGGCGTCGTCGGTCTTGGTAACGCCGCCCAAGCGTTGCACCTGCCGGCGCTGAAAGGGATCTCAGACGCAACAGTCGTTGGCGGCGTCGATTCCAGCGCAGACCGTCGGACCGCCGCGGTCAAGAAGTGGGGCCTAACGGCATTCGAGGACGTCAGTGAGATGATGCGCAAAGCATCGCCGGACGTCATCATCGTGTGCACGCCGCCGGAGACGCACGTCGCGATCGGGACATCCGCGCTGCAGGCGGGCGCGCATCTCATCTGCGAGAAGCCGATCGCCCCATCAGTTGAAGAGGCGGATCGACTGCTCGCAGCCGCGACAGCCGCCGGGCGTCGCATCGCCATGAACCACGAGTTTCGCGAGATGCCGGCGTTTCGGGCCACGCGCGATGCTATCCGCGCAGACGGAAGTGGCCTTGTGTTCACACAGGCCTGGCAGCTCATGAACCTGCCCCCGTGGGCCGAACCCGGTTGGCGTGGACAGCTCATGAAGGGCGTGCTGTACGAGGCGGGGATCCACCTCGTGGACTACGTGATGGCGCTGCATAACGAGGTGCCCAGCGCCGTCAGCGCAACCATGTCGACGTGTGGCGTGCGGGCCGATGACACCGACGCGCTCGCGCTCGTGACGCTGGAATTCGCGTCAGGCGCGATAGCGCAGGTCATCCAGCACCGGCTCTGTCCGGGCGAGACGCAGTACTTCGAAGTGCGCGCCGATACGCGGTCAGCGTCGTATCGGGTTTCGTACGGTGGGCGCGCGCGGGTCAGCGCAGGCCTTCTGCGCAGCACAAAGCCGCACGTGCGCCTGGAGATGGGCGCCAGTGGCCTTGCCTGGCGCGAGAACGGCCCGCAGCGCCGCGTCATAGGTCGGAACCCGAAGGATGCCCCTATGGTGGCTACACGGCTCTTGCTGGAGCGTACGCTCGACGCGCTTCGCGGCGGGGGCGCGTTCCCCGCGTCAGGTGAGGATGGCAGGAACGCCGTGCGAGTCGTCGCTGCCAGCTACGTATCAGCGAGCGAAGGCCGACGCGTAGCCCTCGAGGGCCACGCCGCCGTTCAACGCTTGACGATGGTTGCTAACTAGCCAGGCTGGCTACCAGCCGCGGTATTTGAGGAGCACGGCGGGGACGGTACGCAGCATGATCCGGACGTCGAGCAAGAGGCTTTGAGTCCGCAAATAGTCCAGATCGTAAGTCACCTTCGTGCGCACATCGTCGAGGCACGCGTCGTATTGCTGGTTGATCTGCGCAAGGCCAGTAAGGCCAGGGCGCACGCGATGACGCGAACCGTAATGCGTAATATCGCGCTGCAGGCGCGCGACGATGCTCGGGCGCTCCGGACGAGGACCGACGATGTTCATGTCGCCGCGCACGATATTCCAGAGCTGCGGCAGTTCGTCCAGCCGCAAGACGCGAAGGTATCTGCCTAACGGTGTGACGCGCGGATCGTTTTCTTTGGCCCACACGGCGCCGGACTGTGCTTCTGCATCCACGCGCATCGTACGGAACTTGTAGATCGTGAAGACAGCGCCACCTAAGTCGCGCACTCGCCGATCATGCATGGCGAGCGTTTGGCGCCAGCGACGGTCGAGTCCGACACGGGTCTGTGCGTAGAGAATTGGTCCACGCGACGTAAACTTGATCAGCAGGCCTAACAGGATGAGGATCGGCGACGCGAGCAACAGCCCGGTTGCCGCGAGCACGACGTTGAGTCCGCGATTCAATGAGTCGCTTCGCGCGCGGGGTACAACACCGTCAATCACGCTTTCTTCCTTCGACAGCTCGGGCGCGAGCGCACGTTCGTAAGCGATTGACGCGTCGGCAGCAGCCCGCCGGGCTCGCCGTGGAATCAGGGATCCGTTCAGCGGGGGCGTGATCGCTCTTTCGTCAGTCGGCGTCAAGCTAATTCCGGACATTTCTCGTGTGGCGGCATACGCTAATTGCGCGCGATGTACCGAACGGTGAACAGGATACTCGTGATGATCGGGAGTAGCGTCCACAGACGGCTTGGTTGCGTGGCTAACCGTTCGGCTATGCGCACCTCGTCGCCGTCACGAAGCCCCAGGTCACCAATCGTTTTTCCTGAGCGCAATGCGCGTGCCGTCGATCCCCGATCAACGAGAACCTTGCCACCGCGCAAAACGTCAGTCTTGCTGATCTCCGAAGATTGCGTTGGCCCACCGATCGACATGATTGCGTCAGAGAGCGTCTGATCAGTTCGGAACTGATGCCAGCCAGGCTGGTTGATACCGCCGGTGAGCTGCAGCCTAACGAGGGGCGTGACTGTTACGTCCGGCTCGCGAATGTACTTGGCGAGGTGGGCCTTGACGTGCTCGAGTAGCTCCGAGTCGAGTACCCCGGCGAGCGAGAGCTCGGGGATGGCGCTGAAATCGAGCACGCGTCCTTGTTTGACCGTGAAGGTGTCGCTCACCGAAGTGTCGTTCAGAACGCGGATAACGATGCGGTCGCCAGGATAGAAGTCGCCGGTTCGCAACCTTTCGCGAATTGCGGCCGCCTCACCCATCGCTTGTTCCTTGATCCGCTTGTCGCCGGTGCTGACGGCCAGCTTCTCGTAGCTGGCGAGTGCTCCTTCGAGCTCCGCGCGCGTCATCTGGCGCCTCAGTTCTCCGAGGCTGGACTGCGCGTTCGCTGTGGCTAGGGCCAGAATGACCAGAATGAACCCGGCGCCACGCCGGACTAGCTGTGTTGCGGGCATAGACGTGAAATGCTCTGAGAGTTTCGTGCCCGGTGCGACAAGCTTTGAACAGGCGCGTCCGGTGACACGGAAGATGTGAAAAAGCACATCTTTAGGTCAGTGTTCAACATCACGCAAATGCAAATCGTGCACCACATTAGCCTTACCCCTGTTGCACGCGGCCTACATCCAAATGGCGTCCGCGCATCCCCGCGCGAAGGTTGCGTGTCCCTGAGACTCGTCGCGTCAGGCTCGCGTCACCCGGATCAACAATACACGATTGCACGGGGTGCACACCTCTGCCTGTGACCTACAGGCCTTCGTGCCGCAACGTGTTACAGGATTGAAAAG
>DATBKN010000004.1:0-4841 GCA_036555845.1 Gemmatimonadaceae bacterium
GTCGATCACGCATGAAAGCCACAGTCGCAGCTCACAGAGCCAGACCGCGGTCGGATTGACGTCAACGCCGAAGATGCAGCTAGCGAGCACAGAGCGACGCACGAGATCACGCGGCCGCTGATCGCCTAACGTGATGCTGAGCTCCGCCAGCCGCTCCAGAACATGCACCAGAAAGGCGCCGGACCCACAGGCGGGGTCGAGGACGCGAAGAGAAGCAATGCGTGTGCGAAGCTCCGCGGCATGCCGCGGGTTCGCCGGCGGCTCCCCGCGCAGAAGAGATTCGACCACGCTCGCGTCGCTGCCGAGTCCGCGGAGAGCGTATTGCAACGCTGTGTCGCTCACGTGAGCAACGAGCACGTGCGGCGTGTAATACGCACCGCTTCCGCGCCGGCTCGTTGCCGCCATCAGGGATTCGAACGCTTTGCCCAGCATCTCGGGATCGATAGCGACTTCGGACCACTCCGTACTCTCCTCACGCGCTGTGAAGCGATAGCGCGTGAGCACTTCGTCGAGAAACGCACCGATTGCCTCGTCGGAAAAACGCAGCCGCGATCGCTTTTCGACGGCTGAGCGCGCAAAAAGACCGCCATTGAGGAAAGGAATGCGGCCTAACGAGCGAGCAGTCGCTGCGCGAGCGGCCTGGCGCGTATTCAACGTGCCGAAAAACAACGGAAGGAGCACGCGCTCGTGAAAGCGACCGCCCTTGAGCATGCACGCGGCGTATTGATCCACGAGGTACGATCGATTCCCGTCGAGCCACCCCTTGGACTCCAGAAAGCCCAGAAAGAGCAGCCGAGTCGCATAGATAAGCGCGACTTCGTTGTGTACGGCGTCACTCGCGCCGCCGAGCGCTCGAGACGCCAATAGCTCGACCTGCCGCGCGACGGCGGTGAAGAAACGCTGCGTGACAGCTTCGCGGCCCAGAATCTCGAGCCATCGGGCGTAGCGCGCGTCGTCGTCCGCTTCGGCGCCGGCAGCTAGAGCGGCCAGGGTATCCGCGTCGCTCTCGGTGACGTGCCGGCTGTCGCAGAGCAACGCACGTACACGCGCTCGCGGCGTGGCGAGGTCGATGACGCCGATGGCCACTTGCGCTCGATCACGGGCTGCGGCGCACAATAGCCACAGCAGCGGCGATCCACGACGCCCAAGACGCTGAGCGATCTTCGTTAGGCGGTCTCGCAGCGGCTGTCCGGGAGCGACGTCGAGCAGCAGCGCACGCAGGGTCCCACCACCGCTGCTTCGTCCACGCTGAATCGACGCACGCACGCAATCGTCGGCGATGCCCAATTCACGCCGCGTGCGCCGATCGAGAGGTTCCGGACTACCAACGAAGCCCAGCGCGCGTGCAATAGCCGCCAACGAAGCAAACGAATGGGCTCCGGCCAACAACTCGCCGCACGATCGTCGTGAAAGCATGCGGCGACGCTAAGGCGTCGCATGACATGCTCCGTCACCGTTCGCGCGCGAATTAGGTCATTCGAACGCTTGCCTCGCGGGGCCCACGCAACATTTCGACGCAACGGATTACTGCAGCGAGTTGCCTCAATTGGCGAGCGACGGGCCCTAGCCCCTAGCCCCTAGCCCCCAAACCCTAACTCCTGTTCCTCCTTTTCCCGCCCACCGACGGCGACCGCCGCGACCATATCAGCGGTGACGTTCGACGTCGTGCGGAACATGTCGGGGATCGTGTCAGCGCCTAACAAGATCCCGATGCCCTCGACAGGCAGCCCCGCCGCGATCAGCACAGGCACCATCGTTATGATCGACCCGGCTGGAATTCCTGGAACGCTGAATGTCGTGACGACGACCGTGAGAACGATCGTCGCGAGCCGCGCCGTCGTCATGTCTGCGCCGTACAGCTTGGCCACGAACACAACCCCGATCGTCATGCCGATCGCCGCGCCAACCCGATAAAGCGACGCCGACAACGGAATGAGAAACGCGACGACTGCCTCGGGGAGGCGCAGTTGTGTGCGCGCGCTCTCCATCATCGTCGGCAGTGCGGCCAGCGATGATCGTGAGCTGAACGCCACGGCTTGTGCCGGGAAAGCGGCGCGCGCGAACTCCTTGAGCGAGCGCTTGCCTAACACGACGGCGATCGGGTACATCACGAGCATCACAAAGACCACGACGATGAGCGAAACGATGATCATGTAGCCGGCAACGGCGCCCGCTGCGGAAACGCCTAACCGCGCCGCGAGCGCGACGGCAAGCGCGAAGACCCCAATCGGCGCCAGCCGCAGCACCCATTGCACGAGTACCAACGACGCCTCGGCGATGCCCTGAAAGAATCGCACGACTCCCTGACGCCGTGCCGGCTCGACGCGCGTTAGGGCGATCGCGAATGCAAGGGTGAACACGATGAGCGGAAGCATCGCGCCGTCCGCAGCAGCCTTGATCGGATTGGCGGGAATGAGGTCGACGAGCCACTGGGCGAAGGTGGGCACCGTGCGCGCCGTCTCTGTCGCTCGCGCCGATGCCTCTGCCGTGCTCGCACGCAGTGCCTCCACTGCGGCTGGGTCGATGTTGATCGTTGAAAACGCAATCGGACCGACGACCGCGGCAAAGCCAGCGGCCATGAACAGCGTGACGATGTAGAACAACAGCGCGCGCCGTCCGAGACGACCGATGCTCGACACGTCAGGCGCGGCCGCGACACCACTGACGAGAGATCCCACGACGAGGGGAATCACCGTCATGCGAATCGCATTGATGAAGACGGTGCCCAGCGGCTCGATCCAGCGCAGCGATGCGCGCAGCCACGCGACATCCGATGTCGCGATGCCGATGCCCGCCGCCATACCAACGACCAGCGCGATGAGTACTTTGGTGGTCAACGACACGCGGAGAACCTACGGGGGCTCCAATGTGCCGGCAATTCTTAAGAGGCAACGATGCCGTACAAGACATATCGCGATCTCGTCGCTGAAGCGAAGACGCGCATCAAGGAAATTTCCCCAGCCGACAGTCTCGCTTTGCACGCGAGCGACGCTGAGGCGCTCTTCATCGACATCCGCGAGCCTAACGAGTGGAACCTGGGCTACATTCCGCGCGCCCTGCATATGGAGCGCGGGAACCTCGAGTCCAAGATCGAATCGGTGCCGCGCGACGCGCGCATCGTGCTCTACTGTGCCAGCGGCAACCGCACGGCGCTCGCCGCGGATACGCTGCAGCAGATGGGATACAGCAACGTCGAGTCGCTGGCCGGTGGATTCCGCGGGTGGGTGGAAGCAGGCGGAGACGTCGAGGGTTGACTCAGCCGCTCGGGGACCATCCGCTGTTATCGCATCCCGAGCTGCGGCTCCTCGCCGAGCGCGTCGCGGCTCATGAACCGGTCCTCGCGGCGACGGACGGTCAACCGCGCCGCGCCGCCGTAGCGCTTGTCTTTCGTGCTCCGGAAAGCGGCGACGCCGAGCTGCTCGTGATCCGCCGGGCGGAACGCGTCGGCGACCCGTGGAGCGGACAGATGGGGCTGCCGGGCGGCGGTCGCGAACCTAACGACGCATCACTGGAAGAGACGGCGTTGCGCGAGACGCTCGAGGAAACCGGTGTCGATATCCGCGCGGACGGACACGTGCTCGGCGCGCTTGACGACCATCGTCCGCGTACTCCGCTGCTCCCCGCGATTATCGTGACGCCCTATGTCACAGTCGTTAGGCCGGATGTCGTGCTCACACTCAACGTTGAAGTCGCCGACGCGCTCTGGATTCCGCTGCGCGCCCTGCGCGACGCCAGCGCCCAGCGCGACTCCGTCGTGCACATTCGCGGCGAAGCGCGCAACGAACCGAGCTTTGTCGTCGGCCCCACCGTTGTCTGGGGGATGACGAACAGGATCCTGCGCTCGCTTCTCGCGCTGCTCGACTAAGGGCTGGGCGGCCCCGCGAGGTAGCCGTCCAGCGCGGCCAGGTAGTCCTCCATCGTCTTCGTGTAGCCAAAGACGAAGCGCGCCATGAAGCGGAAGATCGGATTGTACACCTCCCCGTGCTCGCTCAGCGTTAGGCGCGTCCCGCTCCCGTCAGCTGCGAGGTCGTACTCCCAGCGCCCGCCGAAGGGAAGGTCCTTGCTCGCGATCGTCACGACCTGGCGCTTCGGCGGATCGCTCGACGTAAGCTCGAACTCGACCCTTCCGCTCGAGCCGTCCTCCCGCCAACGCAGAGGGTTTTCGGAGAGCACGCTGACTTCGCGCACGCCGGGTCTCCATTTCGCGTAGTTCCGCACATCGCTGATCGCCGTGAAGACGCGCGCGCTGGAGTGTGGGAAGGTGCGCGACCGGGAGGCGACGTGGCTCTGCGGAAGGAGCACACCGATCAGCGCAACGAGCGCAACGACGGCAAGGACACCGACCACGACGATGATGACCCAGCGCATAACGAGTTCTCCGAGGGAGGAAGGTCACTCTCAGGCGGCACCCGCCGCGTCCGCGCGGCGGCGCTCGAAGGCTGCGTGACGCATCGCATCAGCCGCTCGCGCCAGCGCCGCGAGGCCCCGCAGCGCATCGTCACGCTCGGCCGCTTGCATCTGATCCAGCAGCTGCGCCACGAGATCGGGCTCGAGCACCGACTGGGCGCGCTTGATACGCACTCCATCGCCCGTTAGGCGCAGCTGCACGCGCCGAGCGTCCTTGGCGTCGCGCGTGCGCGCGACGTAGCCGCCGCGTGCGAGGCGATCCACAGCGAGCGACATCGTGCTCAGCGTGACGCCCATGTGCGACGCTAAGCGCGTGAGGTCCGTTCCTTCGATCTCGTCCAGATGGTCCAGGATGCTCGCCTGGTGCGAGCTCAGCACGCGCGACGTCGCTTCATCGCGCACATGTTGACGATGACACGCGAAAAATATCCGCG
>DATBKN010000005.1:0-14247 GCA_036555845.1 Gemmatimonadaceae bacterium
ATGTACGGTGTCGCGTTCGCGCGCGGCGCCACCGGCATCTGGGTCTGGCGAAGCAGCGATGGCGGCCGTTCGTGGACCGACGGGCCTCTGGAGCCGCCCAGGATGCCCGGCGTGGGAGTGATGCCCACGTTCGCGGCTGACGTCATCACCGCGTTCGCACAAGACGGATCACCACTGCTTGCGTCGAAGGCCGACGCGCCGCCGTTAGGCGGAACGTTTCTTTCGCGCTTCGGCAGCGACATACGCACTGTTACGTCCGTTCCGGTATATCGCAACTTCGTCGACTCGGCGGCCGGACACCGTGTGCTGCACGACAAGCCTTGGCTGGTCGTCGACCATAACGAGCGGAGTCCATTTCGCGGCTCGATCTACCTGTCGGTCGGCGCGGTGACTGCTGGCCTGGGTGCGGCCGGCGTCAACGTGAACTGGACGCTGCGCGGCTCGCAGCAGCTGATTGCCTTCTCACGCGACGGCGGCCGGACGTTCTCGTCGCCGACGGTGCTTGGCGACTCCTCAGTATTCGGGGGTTATCTCACTGTCGGCCCGGCGGGGTCGCTCGAGATCGTCTACGTGCGCATCAAGAACAGAGACGGATCCGGTGACGCCGTCTTCCACCGGCGCTCCATCGACGGCGGCGTCACCTTCGAAACGCCAGTCACCGTTGTTGCCACGAGGGGCGATACGCTTCTCGAGCTACCCGCGATAGCTGGTCGACCTAACGGCGATCTCTTGGCATGCTGGTCCCAAGGCACGCGCAGCGATGAGCGAAGCAACCAAGTCCGTTGTGCCGTCCGGAAGTTGGGTGAGGAGTGGAGCGCACCGCACAGCATGGAGTCTGCGCTTTCTCCGGACGTCGTTGCTGCCTGGCCTGCCATCGTCGGGACGGAGCGAGGCTGGTACTTGATGCTGTATCTGGTTGGTGCAGCTCGCACCGAGGTCGCTCTCTTGCGCGGCGAAACGTTAGGCACGCTCTCGAAGATCGCGACCCTCTCCGTAATGGATGGACTCGGGTCGGATCGCTTCTGCGTGGCCAGTGCAACCTCCTGCCGCCGCACGCGGACGGATGCTTTTGCGATCGGAGACTACGTCGCGCTGGCCTCCAACCGGGGCCGCCTTGCGGCCGCGTACGTCCTCCCTCGGACGAGCGCATCGCCTGGCGGAGGCGCCGCCATATACGTCAGCACGATGGCCGAGCCTCCGCGCTGAAGAGCGCTGTGGTCATCCGCCTCGTTAGGCAACCCAAACTCGCGCACCGATGCACACGAGAGAGATTACTTCAGCCTTAACGACACTCTTTGCGGAGCTTGTCAGTGGCGCGAGTCCGCCCGGTCATGGCGCCTTCGTCCTCAACTCGGGCGACATTGGTCTACTCCGCTCGCTCGACAAGCTCTCAGCGACCGATGCGTCTCATTCCGCGAATGACGGCGCAACGATCGCGGCACATGCACAGCATGTGGCGTTCGGCCTCTCGCTGATGAACCGCTGGGCTCTCGAGGGCGGCGATCCTTACGCCGACGCGAAATGGGACGAGGCTTGGCAGACGTCTGTCGTGAATGATTCGCAGTGGATGGCCATCCGCTCGAACCTGCATGACGAAGCCTTCCAATGGCTCGAGAGTCTGGGTGCTGACCGCGATGTCACGACGCTCGAGCTCAGCGGCATGATCGCGACCATCGCGCACGTCGCCTACCACCTCGGCGCCATCCGACAGATTCACAAGAGTACGCGTGGTCCAACCGAAGGGACGTTCACACAACAATGAGGCCGCGCCGCGCGCTCAAGGCTTCCATTTACCCTGCGCGACCTTCGGGACGAACCTGTCGAGGCCCTTCGGTGGGTAGTCGAGCGTGGTACCCATTTCCGCGCTCTGATACGCCGTCATCAGCATGCGAACGACCTCCACGCCATCGGCAAACGTTAGGCGCGGCTCTTCGTGGCCGAGGAATGCGCGTACGAAATGGCGGTCTTCCCCCGTGTAGCCGTACGCCAGGTATTCCTCGGGGACAACGGGCATCACGCCCGTCTCCGCGTTCTGTTTCTCGAGCAGATCTTCGCCCACCTTCCCCCTCACTTCGCGGCTGAAGAAGAGCTGCAGACCGCTGTCGAGCGAGTTCCAGCGCATCGAGTACTCGGGACCCAGCAACTCCGCCGAGAGTCGCAGGCCGGCGCCCACGAAGCTCCATGAAGTCGTCGCCTCGCCGATCACGCGCTGCTTGTCATCTGTCTCGAACTCGATCATAAGGCTGGCGAAGTCCTCGGATGGCGTCTTCGAATAGTCGACAGCGCTCCCCATCGTTTTCTTGAGACGAGCGACGTACTCCGGGCGCGACCACTTGAGCGAGGCGATGTGCCCCGTCACGCGCTTGGGCTTCACCGTGCGCAAGGACTGTCCGGGCTTCGTCAGGAGATGCCTAACGACAAGTGCCGAGTGGCACATCATGTCGTTCAGCACACCGCCGCCCTGGAGGTTGCCTTGCCAGAACCATGGCGAATGCGGTCCGCTGTGCTCCTCGGCGGCGCGGGCGAGATAGGGCCGGCCCGTTGTGGACGCGCCGCGCGCCCAGAGCAATGCCTTCCCTGCCTCGATGTGCGGAGCGAAGAGCTGATTCTCGAGATAGCCCGTCTTCACATCTGTCGAGCTCACAAGCTTCTGAACTTGTAGTGCCTCGGCGACGTTGCGCGCGAGCGGTTTTTCCGAGGCGATGCCACGCAGCTCGCCGCGCCCGCGCGCGATCGTATCGACGATCTCTTCCACATTTTCGATGCGCGCGTGATTCGCGCCGCAGAGCCAGATCGCGTCGATCGCTTTGTCGGCGACCATCTGTGCGATTGTCTTGTACGGCTTGCACGCGCCGATATCGAGCTCGCGAGCCCTGCCAGCCGCCGTCGAGGCATTCTTCGCGTTAGGCGACCATACTCCGAGAACGTCGGCGTCGCGCACTCCGCGCCAGCCGGCCATGTGAAAGAGCGTATTGAAACCGGATCCAATGAAGCCAACACCGAGACGGCCGCGCGGCATGCTGAGAATTCCTCCAGGTAGGAGGCGGAGAAGGTGCCCCTTTCACGGCTACGCGTGAAGGGGCATGAGCCGCTTCCCATCACTTACGTGAGGACTGGTAGGCGTTTAGCATACCGGCTCACAACCCCCAATCTGAGGACTAGGTAATGAAGGGTAGCTATCTCCCATTAGCCCCCATTCTTGCGCTCGCGGTTGCGTGTTCGCAGAGCGACAAGAAGGGGAGCGACACTACGGCGGCGGTCCCTGAGACGGCGGCTCCCGCCGTGATCAACCTGACAGCATCCGACTACGCGTTCGATGGTCCTGACAGTGCGACTGCGGGGCCCACGTGGATTCGCATGACCAACACAGGGAAGGAGTTCCATCACGTGATCCTCGTCCATATGGAGGCTGGCCACACTGTCGATGAGCTCCTCAAGTCGATGGGCTCGTCGGAGAAACCTCCGGAGTGGGCGCAGTTGATTGGGGGGCCGATTGCACCGAGCCCCGGCGCGACGATGGCCACACAGACGGCCGTGCCGCTGAAGCCGGGAGCGTACGCCCTCATCTGCGTCATTCCAGCCGCCGACGGTATGCCGCATGTTGCCAAAGGAATGGTGCGGCAGTTGACGGTCACCCCACCGGCCGTCGCCACGGCGAGCGCGCCAATCGTGAGCACGACGACGATGACGTTGGCCGACTACAGCTTCGCGCTCACGACACCTCTCGCAGCGGGCAAGAATACGATCCGCGTTGTGAATGGCGGTGGCCAGCCGCACGAAGTTGTGATCATCAAGATGTTCGCCGGGAAGAAGGTCGAGGACGTGATCGCGTTCTCCGCAAAGCCGACCGGACCACCTCCGGGTGAAGTCGTGGGCGGCGCCAGCTTCATTGCCGGCGACGTGTCGAACTTCGTCGAAGTCGATCTAGCGGCTGGTGACTATGCCCTGGTTTGCTTCGCGCCTGACGCGAAGGACGGCAAGCCGCACGTGGCACACGGAATGTTCCAGGCCTTTAAGATCGGGTAGCTCCGCGTTTGGCAGGGGATTTACGGAACACGGGAGCGTGAGAGCGCTCCCGTGTTCTTTGGCGACGATTGACAGCTTCGAGTCTGATCGTCGCGAGGTCTCGGTCTCCAGGATTCGCTGTCATTCTGGAGGCTCCGCACTCGAGACTGGCCGCTGGGGACAGTCTTCGTTAGGTAGTTTCTTTGGGGAACATTGTCTTCCCTCCGACGACAGTCCTCAGGACGCGAATATCCTTGATCGCATTCGGATCGACGTCGTGCGGATCCTTTTCCAGAATCACGAAGTCGGCGAACTTTCCTGCCGTTAGGCTCCCTTTGGAGTTCTCCTCGTACGAAGCGTAAGCGCCGTTGATCGTCGCGATGCGCAGCGCTTCATCGACAGTAACTTTCTGGTTCGGCCCCCACTCGTGGCCGCGAAAATCGCGTCGCGTCACCATGCTTTGGATCGCCATAAGCGGTTCGAAGGGTCCCGGGTTGTAGTCGGACGCACCGACGACGCGGATGCCGCTGTCGAGGAAGGATCGGTGTGCGAACATCCATTTCAGCTTCTCATCGCCGTACTGCGACCACTTCTCGCCGTGATAATAGACGTACGTCCAGAATGGCGTGGGGATCGAGCCGGTCGCCTTGATGCGCGCGAGCAGACCGGGATTGATGAGCGTGCAGTGCTCGATGCGATGGCGACGATCGGGATGCGGCCACTGTTTGAGCACTCGCTCATAGGCCTTGAGCACCATGTCGATGGTGACGTCGCCGTTGGCGTGAATGCCGATCTGCCAGTTATTGCGGTGTGCATCTTCGACGGCGTCATCGATCTCTTTTTGCGTCATCGTGAGGATACCGTAGTCGTTCGTTCCGACGTACGGAGTGCTCATGCGCATCGTGCGTTCGGAGGCTGAGCCGTCCGCCGCGTACTTCACGCCACCGACGCGGACCCATTCGTCACCGAAGCCTGTATAGACGCCGGCGCTGCGCAGCTGCTGATAGGGCCCTCGGATCATCATGTACGCGCGATGGCGCAACTCCCCGGCGCGATACACGTCTTCGTATGCGCGAATCTTGTCCGCCCCGGCTCCGGCGTCGTGCACAGTCGTTAGGCCTGTCGCCGTCAGTAGCTCTGAGATGTAGCGCATTCCTGCGCGGTTGCGCTCGCGCTCCTGCTCCGGCGTGAAGCTTTCACGCTTGCCGACGCGATCGAAAGCATCCTTCGCATGCTCGGCAGCCCTGCCCGTGAGGTCCTTGTTCTCGTCGCGGAAGAAGCGGCCGTGCTCGGGATCGGGCGTGTCCTTCGTGATTCCCGCGAGCTCCAGGGCTTTCGTGTTGTACCAGCTCGTGTGACCGCCGCGATGGTGCACGCCGATCGGATGCGCTGTGCTCACGGCATCGAGGTCGCGACGATTCAGCGTCTTATCGAACTTGGTATCGTCGAACATGTAGCCGTCGACCCACTGCCCCGCCGGCGACTGCGCGACCTTCTTGCGCAGGTTCGCCTGCAGCTCGGCGAGGGTGCGCACGTTGGCGTTAGGCTCGTACAGTTCTTCGACGCCGCTCGGGTGGCAGTGGCAGTCGATGAAGCCCGGGAGCACTGTCATGCGCGCCGCATCGATCACGCGAGTGCGTGCCGTGGCGAGGTTGCGGATGTCCGCATTGCTGCCGACGGCGAGGATGCGGCCGTTCTTGACGGCCAGAGCCTCCGCGTTAGGCGTGCTCGCATCCATGGTGAGGACGCGACCGTTCACGACGACGAGATCGGCCTCGATGCCAGTACCGCGGTTCGGCTGCGGCGCCGGGCTGGCGATCGCGCGCCGGACCGCGGGCAGCTTGGTGAGCGTGGCGGCGCCGGCGAGCAGAGCGCCGAGCGAAAGGAATTCCTTGCGAGTGAACTTGGGCATGTGGCCTCGGAACTGATAGAGCGCCGACAGCGTCATGAGTCAGGGACTGCAGCTGCGTTAAGGGTCCCCGAGGCGCGGGCGTTAAGGTCGTCAACAGCGTCGACGGAGTGGACGATGTTAACGCACTCCTGTTAGGCACCGGTTAACGCGCTTGCTTCTTAACCCATCACGCAGTCGACGCCGTGAAGGGCAGCGGCGATCTTACTTCCTCGGCGCTAATGAGGCTAGTAGCCACACCGCGCTCGCCGTGCCGTCCATGGTCGGCTCATTCGTGGAGTAGTCGCCCAGGTCGTCATGATAGACGATGAAACCGGTGTTGAAGGTGGCGTATTCGTCCGCGTCGCGCAGCCTAACGCCGAGCAGGCTACCGAAAATCGAGCGATACACCGGGCCGTCGACGAGACCACCAGTGAGCAAACGGATCCCGAGCTGCTCTGCCACAACGGAGTGCGGATCGCGCGGAGGGTTCGTGCCCAGTCCGATGAACATCGACACGCCCCAGGGATTCGTACCAAACAGCCAGTCGATCGCCGCCTGCTCGTACTCGCGATAGCGCTGATCGCCGGACAACGCGCGATAGAGGATCGCCTGCGTCGCGAAGGCGACGACAAGGTTATTCGAGCACCAGATGAACGGCACACCGATGCTGAAGCCGTTCTTCGCTCTACGCACAGTCGCTGTGATGCCGTCGCGGTAGTACCGCGTTAGGGTGTCACGCTGCGCCTTTGTCACGAGATCGCTCAGCACCGCGTGACCGAAGTTCATGAACGGATACCACTGATAGTGACTCGCCGTGTCGGCCCCCATCCACGGCGTGACGGGCTCACGCGCCGCGAAGTCGAGGGCCGCGCGGATGCGGCCGGGGGACTGCGCGCCGCTGTCGGCGGCGAGCTCCGCGGCGGCAAGCTCCATGTCGTCGACCCAGTTGTCTTCCTCGTAGAAATACGGCGCGCCCGCGGGAGCCGTTTGACACACGCCGGGATGACCCATGCCTAACGCAAAGGCCTTTTCGGCGCGTTCGCTCAGCAGCCGGGCCAGCGCCGGATTCCTGTCGCGCTGAAGACGAGCGCCGAGCGCAAAGACCGAGACGTATTTACCGGCCGTCGATGCCCAGCCCGTCGAGCGGTTCTTGTACTCGAGCAAACCTTGCGACTTCCCCGTGCAGGGATACACGGGCCGCGCGCGCCCCTTCCCCCAGCCGTAGTCGACAGAGTCGGTCGCTGGGAGGTCGAAGTACGCGTGATCGCGATCATCGGCGATCTGATTGAAGAGCGTGTTGCTGCCCGGATACATGCGCAGGAGCCAGTCGAGGCCGTGATTCGCCTCGTCCAGCACATCTGGCACATCATTGGCGCCTTCGGTTCCGTTTGCCGAAAAGCGATCCGCAAAGGCGTGCGGGAAGTCGCGCTGCGCGGCCAGAAGAGCATACGTGGCAGTCGCGCTGGTCGTTACGTATTGCAGGTAGTCGGACGCGTCGGCCCAGCCGCCGCTTACCTTGACCGTGTCGCCGCCTAACGTGGGATGATCGACGACGACGCCGTCGTGACGATGCACGCTGTCCCGGAAGACGGGGTTCCAGCCGGAGCGCTGCTGTCGCATGTACACGAGCAGCGAGTCGGCTACACCGGCGTACACGCTGTCGCCGATTCGAACGCTCACCGGCTCGGCACCGGCAACCTGGATGCGGTAGGTCCCGGGGCGTGTGAGCTCGGTGAAGCTGAGACGATATGTGGAGCGACATGAGGCGAATGAGCCTGACGAGGCTGCGAAGCGGCGCACGGCGATGCGTCCGGTTGCGTCGCGCACTGTGAAAGTCACGCGTGGCAGCGAGTCGAGCGTGCAGAGCACGGCGAACTTTGGCGCGCCAATAAGATAGCCGAGCTGGTTGACCCGAATGAAGCGGCGCCACTCCGCGTGCTGCCGCGGAACCGATGCTGTGAGCGTTAGGCAGCCGGCAATCAGCGCAGCCGCCCGAAACACCGGAGGCGTCACCCTTTGCGCTGCCGTAACTGAGCCATTCGCGCGCGGACTGCGCGCACCCTGGGCTGCAGCTCCGGGTCGGCGTCCTTCCACATGTCGAGGAAGAACTGGTAGTGCGCCTCGGCGCGTCCGGTATCGGCGCGCGCATCGTACAGTTCGCCAAGTCGCTTGTGCACGCCGGCGACATACGCGCCGTTTTCCAGCGGAAAGCTGTCCGGCGTGCGAACGAACTGCTCGAAGTACACGATGGCGGAGTCAGGCTCACCCATCAGGTCGAAGGCATCGGCCATAGCCACCATCGCACGCCGCTCGTCGATGGCCATCTCGCGGTCGGCATCACGGAGTGCTTTGAGCGCGGCCGCGTACTGGCTGCTCGCCATTGCGACCCAGGCATTCATGCGAGCGCGTGATCCAGCCGGCGTCGGAGAGCCTAACGCGGGCAGATCACGTTCGAAGCCATCGCGCGCCTCGCGCGCCAACGCTGGGTCGCGCAGGATGGCTGCCAGTTGCCCGAGCTGATTCCACGGCCGTGACGCCGCCGGGATCGCGGCGATCGGGTGGCGCGCCAGGGCTCGCGAAATCAGCGTCCGCGCGCGGTCCGTGTCCTGGAGGAAGAACGCCGCATCACGCGCCGAGTCTATCGCGGTGACCAGAGCACGCTCGAGCGCCGGCGAGACGCGCGCGATTGCGCGGCGGGACTCCTCGAGCCAGCGATCTCCTTCGCGCAGCTTGCCGCGGAGGTATGCCGTCTGGGAGAGGAAGGCTGCCGCGAAGGAGCGCTCTCCTTCCTGACTTGTCGATGCGTAGGTCGCGCGCGCAACGGAGTCCGCGTCGTCGATCCGGCCGTGAGCCCAGCACACCATCCACTCGCCCATCCACATGGCTTCGTTGTTTGGCACCCGCGCGCGGAACTGCATCTGCGTCGATTCCAGCGCAGCCACCTGACCGAGTCGAAGTTGCGCGAGCATGAGATTGGTGAATGCGCTGCCGAAGGGTCGTTTCTCGTCGAGCGCGCGGCGGTAGCTCTCGGCTGCCTTGGTCCATTCGCGCGTTTCCATGTATTGAACGCCGGCGTTGTTCAGCGCTGTTGTGTTCATCGGATCGGACTCGAGCAGCGCTTCGTAGGCGGCGAGTGCGCGTGCGCGGCTCGGCTCCGGACCGCTGCTGTAGTAATACGCTTCTGTGAGCAGGCGTTCAGTTTCGCTGAGACGTTCGCGGTGCCGGAAGGCCCGCGCTGCGGCGTCCATCTGTCGTTGTCGGTCGCTGCCCAGGTTGCCCACGACGACAGCGATCTTGCGCCAGGCCATGGCGAAGGCGGTGTCGATTGTGACCGCTTCTTCGAAGAGAGCCAGTCCGCGCTCGACGTTGCCGAGCTCGTCGCTCTGACGCACGCCTTCGACGTATTTCCGCAGTGCAGCGAGCGACGGTGTGCTGACGCGCTCGAGCGGTTTGGCCTGGCGAATGTCCTTCAACGATTCGCCGATGCGGGACCGGATGTCGCGCGAGAGTCTACCTAACGAGTGAATCAACTGGTTTTCGTCATCGGCCCGCTCGCTGAATGTCGCGAGCTCGGCGCCGTCGAACGCCGAGACCAGCCGCGCGGAAACGACGTAGCTCTGGCCCAAGCGCACGATCTCTCCATCGAGGACGGCGCGGGCGCCCTCGCGCGTGGCCACTTCGCGCGCGGTATTGAAATCGACGGCGGCGTCAGGCCCGCGCTGCATGAGGCGCAGCACTTCGCTCACCGATGCGCGGGTCATCACGCTGAGGGTGCTCGATTGCCGCAGGTCGGTGCGCAGCGCCTCGGCCACTGTGGACCCGAGGGTCGAATCGCCGGGCGGGCCGCGGAAGTCGGCCACAACGACCGTTTCGCTCTCGCCGAGCTTCCCAGCGGCCATGAGGGAGCCGGCCGGTCCGATGCCTAACGCGCGGAACACCATGAAGCCGACGACGAGTGCCGCGAACATGCCGAGGGCGACGGCACCTCCCATCCAGGTGCGACGCCAGCTCACGTGCGGACTCGCTTTGGCCGCCAGCGACGCGAACGTCCCGTGCGGCGAGGGCGACCCGCCGGGAGTGAACACCGGAGTCGTGGTATAGGCTCGCTGCATCGCGCGCTGTACGTACGACGTGAAGAGGATGACCGGCAGTCCCGCCAGCATGACACCTAACGAGCCAGGAAAGACCCAGTCCGGCAGACCTATGACGCTCGTCGCCGCCCACGCCGTGATCGCGACAGCGGCCGTTGCGCCGCCCCACAGCATCAGCGCGCGTGAGAGCCGTATGCGGCCGCCGTACAGGACGGCGGGGGCTGAGTCGGTCGAGCCGCTCGATGTCACCGTCTCGAGCACGCGCACGACGTCGCTCGCGCTCTGCGGCCTATTGGCAGGCTCCTTCTCGAGGCAGCGCATAACGAGCGCGGACAGGATCGGCGGCGTGTCGGCGCGCAGCTCCGAGATTGGGCGCGGTGCTTCGCTGAAATGTGCGCTGACGATCTTGGCGGCCGAGGCACCAGTGAACGGCGGACGCCCGCTGAGCAGCTCGTACGCCATCGCACCGAAGGAATAGATGTCGGAGCGGTGATCGAGCAGCGGATCGCCGGCCGCTTGCTCGGGCGGCATGTACGCCGGCGTCCCCAGCGTCGTCCCGGCCATCGTTAGGGTACCGCCGCCGGCACCGGCGCGAGCGGCCGTGATGGCTTTGGCGATGCCGAAGTCCGTCACCGTCGCGCTGCTCCCGGCGAGCAATACGTTGTCTGGCTTGATGTCGCGATGCACGACGCCGTGGTCGTGAGCGAATTCCAGCGCGCGAGCGACATCCCGCAGGATCCCGGTGATCTCACCGATGCGCATCGGCCCGCGGCCCAGCCGCGTTCGCAGCGACTCGCCCTCGACGTACGGCATTGTGAACCAGGGGAGCCCATCGGCGTCGCCGGAAGCGAGCACAGGAACGACGTGCGGGTGCTGCAGCTGAGCAGCGAGCAGGACTTCGCGCTTGAAGCGCTCCACGGAAATGCCGGCGAGCAGCTCTGGCGCGAGGATCTTCACCACCACGCGCCGCGAGAGGGCGTGCTCGGTCGCCAGATAGGTGCGCGACATCCCGCCGCCGCCCAACTCTCGCTCGAGCGTGTACGCCGACCCTAACGAGGACTGCAATTGGTCGCGCGGATCAGTCATCGGACCCGGATTGGGGCAAGCGCGGCAGGAATCGATCGCTGGCAGCCCGCAAGGTAGCCCACTGCGCTGGGCCGAGCCATATCGCGTTGCGAGAACAACTTAGGGCGCAGCGGTGCAGGGCGTTGCCTGGCCGAAAGGGGCGCCGTCATCTACATGATGCGACGCAGCGTTTCAGGTCTCGAACTTTCGCTCGGCTTCGGAGTCCTCGCACTCGGCGGCTTCGTCGCCGCACTTGTGTTTAGCTCCGGCCGGAGCCGAGCGGCTGCAGCGGTCGGCCTCTCGGCGGCAGATAGCATGCAGATCGTGGTGCAGTACCAGAGCCAGCTCGCCGCGCGGGACCAGGCGTACACGGCCCCGAAGTGGCTCCGCGACGTGCACATCGCGAGGCTGCAAAACGCGGCGCTGCTGAACCGCGCGGTGAGCATTCCGCCGACGCCGCGGGATACCGTGAACGCCGTGCTGAGTGTGGCGACAGGTAGCTATCTCGAAGCGATGCTCGCGGCGGACGACGGCGTGGTCTCGCGCTGGCACAGCAGCGAGCAACCGATCCGCGTCTGGGTGGAGCCTTACTCGACAGAGCCGGGCTTCACTGGTGATCTCGTCAGCCCTGCCCGACGCGGCTTCACTGCGTGGAATGCGCTCGACCTCGGCGTGCAGTTCGCGATCGTGGAAGATTCCACGGAGGCTGATGTTCACGTCATGTGGGCGGCTACCATGTCGCGGCCGGAGCAGGTCGGTGCGACGTTTCGCATAACGACGGGCGGCGGCTGGATCGTGCTGGCGCACGTGATTCTGTCGACGGCGCGGGATATCTACACCGTCCAGAACGCGGTGCGGCACGAAGCCGGGCACGTGTTAGGTCTGGGTCACTCGCCTAACATGGACGACATCATGGCCGCCGCGACGGAGGGTCGTCAGTACAGGATTACCGACGCAGACGCACTGACGGCGAAGCTGCTCTACCGTTTACCGGCAGGAACCGTGCGCCGTTAGGCATCTCAGACAGTCAGAGCGTGGCGGATCGCGGGCAGTCCGCACGGATCTCTGCATAGTCTGGATCATGCCGGCGATGATTTGGACCGCACACGAGTGACGCCAGGAGTATCTTGACCCAAAATGGCAGCACGCAGTGCTGTCGCGCTCTCTTCACATCGCAAGCACTGTGGGCCTACACATCTGCTATGAGCTTAGGCTGGCCGCCGCAACGTCAGACACTTCAGCGGCGCGGCTCGTTCAGCAACTGCACAGCACCGCGCTAGACCTCCCTTTCGCTCGCGTATCTGACGTCGTTCGCCTAACACACGCAAACGTTGGCACGTTGCCCAAGTTGCAGGGGGTCGCCTTTGAACGCTTGGAAGATGTCGCGCACGTCGCGGCGTTCTATACGCGCGAGGAGTTGTACTCGCGGGCCGTTGGAGTGAACGCGTTAAGTGTCTCGGCGGATGAGGAAGATACGCTGCATTATCACAGTGTCGAAGTGCCGCCGGACGTCGACGTCGTGGCGTATGGCTTCGGCATCGCGGTCGGCGCGGGTAGTGAACCTGCGGCGTTAGGCGTCGTCCAGATCTGCCTGCCCGGCCAGACGCCATCCGATTGGAACTGGCACTGCTGCTGCAAGACCCAGTACGCGTCGGTACATAGCGACGACAATCTTGTTCGCTGCCACCATTCAATCGTCGCGGCGCTCGAGGCTGCACAGTCACTCGGTTTTGATGTGACAGTTCACGACGAAACCGGATATTGGGAATCGCGTGACGCCACTCGGCTCATCAGTGCCGTGACTGAGATGAACAAGCTCGTGGCGTCACTGGCGGGCAGGGTTACCGATGCCGCTCGAAACGCCGGCGCCGACAGCCGTGCGATTCAGAGCGAAATTTTCAAGCACCCTGACTTCGAGCGGCTCGAAACCGCTGACTGAGCGATTTCCCTGAGCGCGTCGATCTACAGCGTGGCATTGCCGAAAGTAGCTTCTAGAAGCTACTTTGTTTCATGCGCACGGTGGGCCTGAAAGTCCTCAAGAATCGCCTGAGCGAATACATCCGGATCGTCGCCGGCGGAGAAGTCGTGCTCGTGACAGATCGAGATAAGGTTGTCGCCGAGCTGCGCCCACCTCAGGGACGCGGCCCGCTTACGTCGGACGCGGTACTGGCGCACGCAATGCGACAGGGCTGGCTGTCGGCGCCGCTCGTGGTCCGCGAAGGCGCGCCGCCGCGCGCCCCTGTGGCGCGCATGGCAGCGTTAATGCACGAGCTGCAGGATGATCGCGAGGACCGTTGATCTATCTTGATACATCCGTCGCCCTGGCGCACTTGCTTGCGGAAGACCAAAACCCGCCTGCGTCTCTGTGGGACGAAACGTTGGTCAGTAGCAGGTTACTCGAGTACGAGCTGTGGAATCAACTGAACGCGCGCGGGCTGGGTGCATCGCACGGCGAGCACGCACGTGAGCTGCTGCATCGTCTAGCGCTGCTCGAGTTAGCTCCGCCTGTGCTCTCGCGCGCGCTCGAGCCGTTCCCTTCATCGGTGCGTACACTCGACGCGCTCCATCTCGCGTCAATCGAGTTTCTTCGCTCTCAGCGCCAGGACGTCAAGCTCGCTACGTACGACGCTCGCCTTGCAGCAGCTGCTAAGCGTTTACGCATTCCGCTACTCGCCATGTAGGGCGCTGCACGCCGCGCGTTACGGAACGGTTTGCGTCGTTGATGTAAGTGCTTTCGTTAGGCGATACAGGAATTCCTGACCCTCGTAGAAAGACTTGACGGCCATCCGCTCGTCGCGGCCGTGCGCGCGAGCGTCCACACTCGGGTCGCTGAACAGACCGGATACGCCGAAGGCCGGCACGCCGAGCGCGCGGAAGAAGCGCGAGTCGGTCGCGCCTGTAGACATGACCGGGATCACGGGAATGTCGCCGTACAGGTCGCGCGTGATTTGCTTGACCGGATCCATGACTTCGGGAATCAGCGCCGAGGGCGGCGACGCCGGGCGCTGTGTGCGAATGACAACCTGCACCGCCGTGTCGCCAATGACTCGCGTCAGCTCGGCGCGCACTTCTTCAGCCGTTTCCGTCGGATACAGCCGGCAATTGATGTTTGCCTCGGCGAGTTGCGGGAGCGCGTTCGATGCATGCCCGCCGCTCAGCATCGTCGCGACGCAGGTTGTGCGCAGCATGGCGTTG
>DATBKN010000006.1:0-4247 GCA_036555845.1 Gemmatimonadaceae bacterium
ACGCTTCCAGCCCTCATCGACGCCGGCGAAGGCCGCATCAGCGGCGCGCACTTCGGGACGTACGACTATACGGCTGGGTGCGGGATCACGGCGGCGTATCAGCGCATGCAGCATGAGGCGTGTCAGTACGCGCTGCGAACGATGCAGGTGGCACTGGCGTCGACGGGGGTATGGATGTCGGACGGTTCCACGACGGTCCTGCCGGTCGCATCGCATCCTAACGAGCGTCGTATCGAGAACACGGTAGCAATGCATCGAGCGTGGCGCATGCATTACGAGGATGCGCGTCACTCACTGGCGAATGGGTTTTATCAGGGGTGGGATTTGCATCCGGCGCAGCTGCCGACTCGTTATGCGGCGCTCTTCGCGTTCTTTTTGGAAGGCCTCGATGCCGCTGGTGCGCGACTCAAGAACTTCGTGGCGCGTGCGGCGCAGGCCACGCTTGTCGGCGACGTCTTCGACGACGCCGCTACCGGCCAGGGCCTGCTCAATTACTTCCTGCGCGCGGCCGAATCTGGAGCGGTCACGCCGGACGATGCCGCGGCGCGCTCAGGACTTACGATCGAAGAGCTGCAGGGGAAATCGTTCGTGCGGATTCTGGCAGCGCGCACGCGGGGGAAGCCCTAGTACTCTGCTATCGCGCGATTCCACCCGCCGCCGCCCATCGGCCCAGCACGTCGCGTTCGGCGTCAGACATCTCGGTTTTGTTGGCAGGGGGCATCGTGCGCTGCACAGCCGCACGCTCGCCGATGCGACTCACGCGCGACGCGATCTCCTGCGGCGTATCGAACATCACGCCGTTAGGCGCCACGCGAAACGTATCGTCCGTCGGATACGCCGAGTGACATGGCAGGCAGCGCGCGTTGATGATGCCGCGCACCTCGGCAAATGAGACCTGCGCACCACCCATTGCCGCGTTCGACCGGCGCGGTGTCGCGATCGCCACCACGGCCAGAAAGCTCGCAGCCATCGGCGCCAGCGCCCACAGCCGTCGAGGCCCGCGGCCGATCATCGCGTGGCGCGCCGTGGCTCCAGCGACCGCGAGCAGGATGAGAATCAGCCAGCCGAGCCGATGGCCGTACGTCTGCGGGTAGTGCGAGCTGAGCATCAGAAAGAGCACCGGCAGCGTCATGTAGCTGTTGTGCACGGAGCGGCGCTTCGCGTGCTCACCTAACGAGAAGTCTGGGTTCTCACCGCGACGCGTGGCGTCGATCATCTGCTGCTGCGCGGGCAGGATCACGCGCCAGACATTGGCTACCATCAGCGTTCCCAATAAAGATCCCACGTGTATGTATGCCGCTCGGCCGCTCAGCGTGCGAAAGTAGAGCAGCGTGACGCCGGCAAGCAGTGCGAGCGACAACAGCGCGGCTACGCCTTGCGATCGCGCCAGCGGCGAGCGCCAGAGCGCGTCATACACGAACCAGCCCACGAGCAGCGAGCCTAACGCGACCAGTGTTGCCTGCCCCACGCCGAGTCCCGACACGGCGGGATCGACGAGCAGCGCGCCGCCAGTGAGGTAGTAGACCACGGCCAGTAGCAGTAAGCCGGTCGCCCATGTCAGCGCGGCCTCCCACTTGAACCAGTGAAGGACGGCCGGCATTTCGTTAGGCCCGATGCGGCGTTTCTCCACGCGGTAGAAGCCGCCGCTATGCACCATCCATACGTCGCCTTCGACCGAGGGACGCGATGGCTCTGGCTTCGTGAGCTGCCGATCGAGCCAGATGAAATAAAACGACGACCCGATCCACGCGATGCCTGCCGTCAGGTGAGCCCAGCGCACGAGGAGGTTCACCCAATCCAGCATCGCTGCCACGCTCAGCTCCCGCGGTACGTCGAGTATCCGAAGGGGCTCATGAGCAAAGGGACGTGATGATGCGTCTTCGTGTCGGCGATCTCGAAGTCGATCGTCACGACCGGGAAGAACGACGGCAGGCCACGCGCATGCCAGTACGCCGCGGTTTCGAAGGTCAGTCGGTACGTCCCGCTATTGACCTTCATCCCCTCGGGGACGAGGGTGCCCACGCGCCCGTCGTCGTCCGTCGTCGCGTTGGCGACGGCTGTCACGACACCATCGGACGTGATACGCTCGAGCCGCACGGCCACGCCACGCGCGGGAATGCCTGCCGTTTGATCCAACACGTGCGTGCTGATCTTGCTCATTGGCGTTCTTCCTCGGTCGCGCCTAACAGTTTCTCGAGGCGAGTGCGCGCGATCTTGCGCAGTTCGTCACCCGCGACGGCCAGCTCGTCCTCCGGGCTGTTGAGCATGCGCTCGCGGCAGAGCTGCAGCACTTCCGCGAAACCCTTTCCAGTGGCGTGTACGAGAAAGATGTGTCCGAAGCGAGCTTCGTACTCGCGATTGGCCTGGGCGAGCTCGAATCTGCTGTCGCTGTCGGTTCCGGCGACGCCGGACTGTTCCTGCTTGGACCAGGCTTGGGCTTGCGCGTTCGAGTGCGGAGAGAATGCGTCGCCGATCCGTGGGTGAGCGGCGATGGCCTCGCGCCAATCGTTAGGCCCGAGATCATGCCAGGCACTATCCGCTGCCGCGAGCAAGGCGTCGTGTGACGCGAAGGGCCGCCGCGCCAGCATCGCCGTCACCCAGCGCGAGCTTCCCCCACACGCTCTGAGCGTGCGTTCGGCTGCATCGGCCGGCAGTGCGTTCAGCTCGTCCAGGGTCACACGCGTTAGGCGACGCGTCCGATGACGCGCATGCGCGCGATCCCGCCGTCCGGATAGATGCTCAGGCGCACGTGCGTCGCGGGTGGCGTCCCAGGGGGCGCGTCGAAGGCGTGACGCGTGTGCGGCTGCACCGGCGTTTGCGCGACGAGGGGCGACCACTTGCTGCCAGCATCGACGAGCTGCTCGGCCGTGGCGCCTGCTGCGTCGCAGTAATCGACGGCGCAGCTGCCGGGGGCGTTTCCTTTATAGTGGTCCGTATCGATTTCAATCCGTTCGATTGCACCACGGGCCGCCAGCCTAACGAGCGTCCAATCGTGACCGGGGCCGCGGCGGCGTTTCGTTTCCCATCCGTCGCCCATGTGCGTCGAGCGGCCCGGCAGAATGAGATTCTGCCGGTGGCCGAAGAACATGTCGCTGCACACGACCACATACGCACCCAGCTCCATCGCGGCGAGGTTCACTTCGCGCCCCGGCTGCAATGCGCGCGGGTCCGGCGCTGCCTCGCCGTGAACGCGCAAGCGCGCCACGCCGCCGTCGGGATAGATATTGAGGCGCACGTGCGTTGCACGCTGTGCGTCGTCGACGGGGAAGAGGTTGCGCGTATCGCCCAGCAGCGGCTGTCGCGGCAGGATTTCGCGCCAGGTGGAACGCCGCGCATCAGTGAGGTCGCTGAGCGCGGGCGTCCCCTCGACTTCGCACGCATCGATGGAGCAGGACTCCGGGTAGTTGCCGCGGAACCAGGCGGTGTCGACGACAACGCCTCTCACGATGGCTGGAATGCCGAGCCTAACGACACACCAGTCGTATCCTTCATTGCGCCGGCGCCGCGTTTCCCAGCCGTCCATCCACTTTCCGTGTTCGTCGTAGACGCCTTCGCGCCACTCCGCCGGCGCGGCTTTGATCAGCCGTTCCTTGGGTCCGAAAAACTCGTCGTTGGCCAGGAGCACGGAAGTGCCCAGGCGTTCCGCAGCAACGTCGATGAGATCAGTGAAGTCAGTCATGCGTGATGGCGATCGAGCAGGCGCCCAGCCGCTGGCTGCGGGAACGCTCCGGCGTCGTAGATCAAGGCTCCTCGAAGGTACGTTGCGCGGACGCGTCCCGCGAGCGTTAGGCCGTCATAGGGCGTTATCGGATGCCGGTGCTGGAGTGTGCGAGCGTCCACAGTCCAGGCGACCTCCGGCTCCCAGATGACGAGGTCCGCGTCGCAGCCTGGCGCGATGCGGCCTTTGTGAGCCAGCCTAACGAGGTCGGCCGGTCGTCTCGCCATCCAGTTGACGACGCGCTCCAGCGCCAGGCCGCGCTGCCGAGCGCCGGTCCACATGGCGGAGAGGCCCAGTTGCAGCGAAGAAATACCTCCCCAGGCCGCCGCAAAATCCCCCGTCTCGCGATGCTTGAGCTCGGGCGGCGACGGCGAATGGTCGCTGACAACCAAATCCAGCGTTCCAAGCTCCAGCGCGTGCCACAGCGCGTCGCGATGCTCGGCGGAGCGGATCGGCGGGGCACACTTGAACGCCGTAGCGCCATCCGGAATCACTTCCGCGGCGAAGCACAGATAGTGCGGGCAGGTCT
>DATBKN010000007.1:0-6313 GCA_036555845.1 Gemmatimonadaceae bacterium
CCAGCGTCTCGACCTGGTATCCCCGTCGCTCGGCCCAGCGCGTGTACATGCGCATGAGCATTTGGGCCCAGTCCATTGCTTCGGTTCCGCCGGCGCCAGCAGCGATCTCTACTTGCGCATCGCGAAAATCGTCGCGCCCGCGCATGAGCGCACGCAGCTCGAATGCTTGAAGACTCTCTTCGGTCGCCTGAATCTCAGCGACCAATTCGCCGATCAGCGTCTCGTCAGGATCGGCCTTCAACAGCTCGTCGAGCTCGCGCGCGCTTGCTGCGCGCGCGACGAGCTGGTCGTAAGGCTCGACCCACGTCCTGAGCACCTTGACTTGCTGCACGACATCGCGCGCGGCTTCCTGATCGGACCAGAATGCGGCGTCAGCCATCCGCAACTCGAGGCTCGCGAGCGATTCGCGCTTGCGATCGAGGTCAAAGGTACCTCCGCAGCTCCGTTAGGCGTTCATCGAACGCCGTCAGGGCGCGAGATCGGTCGAAATCGGCCATACGCGCATGTCTCCAGAATACGACGCGAGCCGCTACCACATGGAGCGGCTCAATGCCTAGCGATTATTCGGAGTGAAAGTTAGTCGCGCGTGCGACTTACGACTACGGCTGCGAGCTAGAAGAGCTTCTTGCCGCCGGCCAGCACTTCGTTGAGTGCATCCTGAAAATGCGACGTTGATTCCGCGAATTCGCGACCAACCTGCTCGCTGTATTCTTCGTAGCTCTTCTTGATCTCCTCGCGGAACAGCTGCTTCAAGGTTCCATCGCGCAGTCCTTCGTCGCGCTTGCGCGGATGATACGCGATCATGTCCGACACGAGCGCTCGCGCTAGGCGTCGCGCCTTCTGATTCGGATCGTTCGCGAGAAATGGGTTGATGGGACGCCGCGCGGGCGGCGCTTCCGCTGGACGAGGATAGGTGACCGGCGCGACTGGTGGAGTCGGCGTCGCGGCGCGCGGTGGCGGCGCAATCGTTACTGGTTTCGGCGGCGGTGCCATCTCGACCCGCTCAGCCGCAGGCGCACTCTGGGCCGCGATCTTTGGGCGCTCGGGCGCGGCGACCGGCGCGGGTCGCTCGATCACAGCAGGAGCCGGCGCCGGCGGCGCTTCGTGTATTGCCGGTCGCGGGGCCGCTGCCGGCGCTGGTGCTGCCACAGGCGCCGCGGCCGGCGCTCGCGCTGGCTCGGGCTGCCTAACAAACGCAGCGCCTACAGTCGAACTGAAATCATCGGACCACCTAACGCTCGCCCCGACGGGAATGATCCCGCCGCACACGGCGCAGCGCGCGCGCAGGTTCACGCCAACGACCTTGGCGGGATCTACGCGAAAAACGGAGCGGCATTCAGGACACGCGACGTTCATGACTCGTCAACGATACTGATGTGATGCGCTCCGCGCGCTGGGGTCGTCCCGCCGGGCGGCGTCGGATCCTGCCGCCGGTCGACAGTGAAGACCGATCCCGGGAGCGTCTTCGCATACCCCTTCATCTCCGTCGCGAGCTGACTCACGTGTGACGGCGACAGGAATTTGCGTCGCTCGTTCGTCACGACGCCAATCGACAGGGTCATGAGCGGAACGCGGTGTAACTGACCGCGCCGGTCCTTTCCAAAGAAGTATCCCGCACGACGATCCTGCTCCGAATACTGGTATGGTATCAGTTCATCGAACAGCTCGACAACTGTACTGCACGTTCCCTGGACGTCAGGCGCCGACACCACGAAAATGAAGTCGTCGCCGCCGATGTGGCCCACAAAGCCGCGTTCTCCGAGCATCCCTTTTACAACATCGTGCAGCATCATCGCGAGGAGGCGGATCACACGATCGCCATCCCCGAAGCTGTATCGGTCGTTGTATTCCTTGAAGTGGTCCAGGTCCGCGTAGCACACAGCGAACGTCTCGTTTTCTTCAATGCGTCGGGCGACTTCGTCGTCGATGGCGATCGTTCCTGGCAGTCGCGTCGACGGGTGCACATTCACATCGCGATCAGAACGTCGCAGCATCACGCCCAGGCGCCGCCAGACCTCCTGCTGCGGGGCATCGATGTTCAGCACTTCGTCCGCGCCGCTTTCGTACGCCGCGTCGACAGCCTCCTCGCCTTCCACGCACAGCATCACAGTGGGCACGATCGACGTGTACGAATCGCGCTTCAGGCGGCGACACAGTTCGTGCGCAGCGGCGCTGTACAAGCACGCATCGATGATCGCGACTCGAGGTCGTGAGCGGAGCGCCAGCGCAATGAGCTTGTCGGCAGCATTCGCACGCTCGACGCGTAGCCCTGCTTCGACCAGCCACGCCGCAACCGCGCGTGGCAGCGCAACGCTGTCATGCGCATAGACGATAGCGTACGGCTGCTTTCGCAAATCCAAAAAGCGGCTCGGCGACTAGAGGTGAAGTTTCACGCGAGGTCCGTGTCGTAAGCAGTTGATATTTTGATGCTTACGGCAACGATCGTTAAGGACCGCGAGTGCTCGGCCTACGCTAAGGACGACTGGCCTACTATCGGGTGACAGTCCGCGACGCCTGCGACAACCACAACTATCTGATAGGGATCTCGCCCCGAATCATCAGCCCTCGGCCATCGCCTGACGCGCGCGCGCGAAGACGCACGCTCACGAGCGCATCGACTCCACTGAGCGCGTGGTTCGCGATAATCACGCTCAGACTCGCAAGCGCATCGCGATATGCCTCGTTGCTGCGACGAATGGTCCGGCGAAACTCATCGTACTGCAGTTGCGCGTCGCGCCACGACCATCGCAGCTCCGGCTTCACGGCGCGGCTGACATAGAATGTTTCGGCCAGGCGCCACTCCCGCGAGTCGCGCGCTGGGGTGACTGCGACGTCGCGCCAGAACGTCTTTCGCGCGAGAAGCCACATGCGGCCGTTGAACGTCGTCGTGTCAGGCTCCGGATCGAGCTCGCCCCCCAGAATCGCATCGAACGCGCCGCTCTCGACGAAGTGCTCCATCGACTCGTAGTACTCGAACGTGCCGTGTCCGGCGACACTGCCAAACGGCGCGCGCGCGACGCGGGCGGCGAGCGTTCGATAACGATCACGTTCGCGCCGCGCCTCACGAGAGTGCTGCACGTAGCGAGTCAGGAAGAACGCTTCGGCGGCCGCGTACGGCGCGAAGCGTTGCTGACGCAGCAACGCCTGGCCCAATCCCGGAATGATCAGGGAACTGGCGACGGCCCATCCCGAAGGCGCCAACCGGGACGATGGGGCGGATGGCAGAGGCAAGCGGACCGAGTCGGCACCGCGATCCACGCGGCTCACGCCGGCGCGGCGCGCGGACTGGGCTTGCGCCGAAGCGCTGCACGTTAGGCAGCACACCGTCAGGGCAACCACACCGCTCCGCATCAGAACAGAAAGCGGACGGACAAGTGCGTGGGCGCTTGGCCAGCGTCCGCCGAAAGACCAGCTGTGATGCGGCCGATATCGACCACGAATCGGCGTAGCACGAAGCCGAGCCCCACGGTCGGTCCGCCTCCTTCAGTCGACTGGCTCCGTGCAATGTATCCAGCTCGCAGAAACGCACGCTGCTGGATCCCGATCTCCGAGCCAATTCGGGCGCGCGGACGATTCGGCGTGAGATCGTCGCTCACGTCCAGGACGATGCGCGCCTCGAGCTGATCGCTGTAGCGCTTGGGAATTCGAGGCCGATACTCGACGCCAGCCTCGATGCGCGTCGGCAGCTCGTCGGACTGTTCGGCGTCGTTCACTTGCAGTTGAATGCCGAGGTTGCGCACAGCGAGACCCAGCGTGAACGGCAATCTGGGACCAAGCTCGTACTGCGCCCCTACATCAAGCGCGCTCGTCGATGCTTGCAAGGAGACGCATGCTCCGGTGCAGTCGACCCGGAATTGCACAACCTTGTACGTCACGCCGGCTGTCCCGTGGCCAAGCTGCGTCGCGAAACTGGCCGCAAAAACGACCTGTCTCGGGAGCAGGGTGCCTAACGCGCCGCTCGAGTCCACGCGCGGTTCCTGCTCGCCGAGATCAAGAACGCTGGCGGCTAGGCCAATGACGCCGAAGTCGCGCCACGGGATCACGACATTGAGTGCGTCGCCAGTCCCGTTGAGGCTTTGCGAATGATGAATCGCCGCCTCGCGTCGCGGGCGCACGGACAAGCCGGCGGGATTCCACCAGACGCTTTCGCTCGTTCCGCGGATTGTCATCGCCGCGAGCCCCATCCCGACCGCCCGTGCGCCGGTCGGCAGGAGCAGGAAGAGTGCGCCTTCCGTTGCGGTGCCGCCTTGCGCGCTCGCCGGCGACGACGCGGCTCCGCTGAGGACCACCCCCAGCAGAAGCGCACACCAGCATCGCCCGCGCGTTAGGCGGCCGCGGCCGCGCATGCTCGCGTGTGCGTCAGAATTGCTTTGCCTCGTCCAGCAAAAGAATCGGGATGCCGTCGCGGATTTCGTAGCGCAGACGGCAACGGTGACAGAGCAGCGCTGATTCGTTCTCGCGGTACTCCAGCTCACCCTTGCAGCGAGGGCACGCCAGCACAGCGAGCAAGTCCTGTGATAAGGGCATGTCGGCTAATCCTCGCGATGCAAGAGTCCGAGGCGGTCGAGTGCGACGCGGTCGCGGCGCCAGTTGGGTAAGACCTTCACCCAAAGATCGAGATAGACAGCGGCGCCCACGAGCGCTTCAATGCGTTCCCGCGCCGTGCGGCCGATCTCGCGAATGCGCGAACCGCGCGCCCCCACGACGATGCGCTTTTGGCTCTCGCGTTCGACGTAGATGACGGCCCGAATGTACACCGGCTGCTCGCTCTCGCGGAACTCTTCCACGACGCATGCGATGCTGTGCGGAACCTCTTCCTCGAGCTGATTGAGCGCCGCCTCTCGCACCTGCTCCGCCGCCAGGTAGCGCAGGGAGTGCGTGGAAACGTCGTCTTCCGGATACAGAAAAGGACTCTGCGGCAGCAGGCCGGCGAGGGTCTGGAGGAGCCTATCGACACCAGCTCCTGTCACAGCGCTGACGCCGAGCGCGGCCTGGCGCGTGCCTAACAATTCAGCCGCACGCGCCTCGTTCACGAGGTCAATTTTGGTGAAGGCTGTGACGATCGGGGCGCTGGGCGCTCCCTCCAGGGTGGCTTCTTCGACCAGGGAGCCGTGGCGAGTGGTGGTGCTGTCCAGGAGGTGCAGAACGACATCGGCATCGGCGATGGCGGCAAGACTGTGGGCGCGCATGCTCTCGTGCAGGATGTCGTGAGGTGTCATGAGGCCGGGGGTATCGTGTAGAACCATCTGCACGGTGTCCTGCGTAACGATGCCGACGACGCGAGTGCGCGTGGACTGGGCCTTTGGACTGGTGACGCTGACGTGCTCGCCAACGAGTCGATTCAAGAGGGTCGACTTGCCCACGTTAGGCTTGCCCACGACGGCCACGAAGCCAGCACGAGTCACGTGAGTGGTGGCGCGCGTCGCGCGGTGCGGGACTCCCTGTAGAACGGCGTCGACGGCGGCATGAGTCAGGACTGCAACTTCGTTAAAGGGTGCCGATTGCGCGAGCGTAAAGCTCGTCAACCACGTGAAAGGTCAAACCGGATAAACGCTGTTGACGACCTTACCGCCCGCGGCATAGGGACTGTTTGACGCTTTTGTTTCTTAACTGGTGCCGCTGTCGACGCTCTTGAGATGCAGCCAGGCGGCAAAACACGGTGAAAATGGAAACGCCGCCCGTTAGGCGGCGTTTCGATAAGGTGCCGGCGACGGCCTACTCTCCCGCGCCCTCTCGAGCGGAGTACCATCGGCGCTGTAGGGCTTAACGACCGTGTTCGGAATGGGAACGGGTGTGGCCCCTACGCTCTAGTCGCCAGCGAAGATGTGCGACAACAGATGGAAGTGAAGAACATGGGTGTGATGAATCGCGTGTGCTTTGCGAAAATAATGAGGGAGAGTCAAGCCTCACGGGCGATTAGGACCGCTACGCTCGGAACGCCTTACAGCGCTTCCACGGGCGGCCTATCGACGGAGTAGTCTCCTCCGGCCCTTTAGGGGGATTAATCCCCGGGAGAGTTCATCTTGGAGGGCGCTTCCCACTTAGATGCTTTCAGCGGTTATCGCCACCGATCATCGCTACCCGGCGTTGCAGCTGGCGCTACAGCCGGGACACGAGCGGATCGTCCGACTCGGTCCTCTCGTACTAGAGTCCGCACTCCTCAACTCTCCAACGCCCACAGCGGATACAGACCGAACTGTCTCACGACGTTCTGAACCCAGCTCATGTACCACTTTAACCGGCGAACAGCCGGACCCTTGGGACCTTCTCCAGCCCCAGGATGTGATAAGCCGACATCGAGGTGCCAAACCGC
>DATBKN010000008.1:0-7845 GCA_036555845.1 Gemmatimonadaceae bacterium
AGGCGTCGCGAACCTCCTGACACTGCTTGTCCGTCACTTCGGGAAGCTGTTGCTGCTGGAACTGCTGCGTCGCCGACCCAAGGTCGACGTCGCCGCGCGATTCGCGCGCCGTCGTTCCTTTCGCCGACGCGGTCGCGGGCGCCTGGCCGTTGACACCGCCGCGGCCCGCGCTGCCCAATCCATTGCCGAAGGAGGATGCCATCTGGCGCTGCACCTCGGCTTGCACCGAGTCGGCGTTGAGCCCGAGCATTGCGGCGGTCGCTACGCCTTCACGGACGTTGCGCACGGCGTCGTTAGGCACGGCCAGGACGGCCTCGCGGCGATCCACGAGCACCGACGCTTCGCCGGTCATTCCCGGCTTGAGCAGTCCTTCGCGATTGGCCAGCGTCACCAGCACGGGGAACATCGTCACGCTCTGCTGCACGACAGCCTGGGGCTCGATCTTCTCGACTTTGCCGCGGAAGGGCCGATCGGGATACGCGTCTACCGTGACTGTCGCCTCCTGCCCTGGCTGGACCGAGCCGATATCCGTCTCGTTGAACAGCGCGCGCATGCGCACCTGTCCGAGATCCGCCATCTTGAGAATGGTCGTGCCGCCGCTGGCGCTGCTGGTGGCCGAAGTGATGACTTGGCCTAACGAGACTGTCTTCTCGATGATTGTGCCGCTGACAGGTGCGCTCACAGTTGCATCTTCGAGCCGCTGGAGCGCGATGTCTGCGGTCGTTCGCGCGCGCACGATGTCAGCTTGCGCGTTGGCGAACTCCAGCTGCGACGTCTCGTGTTCCTGGGCGGTGATGATGCGCTGCTGAAAGAGCTCGTCGGAGCGCTTCTTTTGCGCTTCGGTGACCTTGAGCCGAGCCTCGGCGGCCGCGAGATCGGCCTTGGCCTGATCGTACTGGTTTTGCACGTCGCGCGTATCCAATTGCACGAGCAGGTCGCCGCGATTGACGATGGACCCCGTCTCTACCGTCATGCGCGTGATCTGACCGGAGGACTTCGACTTGACCTCGACGACGTTGATAGGCTCGACAGTGCCGGAGGCTGTCGCGTCGAGCACGATGTCGCGCCGCTCGACCGCGACGGTCGGAATCTCGACGGTCACTTGTTTGCTGCCGCCGCAGCTCACCAGGAGCGCGGCGGACAACGCCCCACCAACAATGCGTGCGTTCACAGTAGTATCTCGATGCCTAACGGAGTTCACGCCCGATGAGCGCTTCGATCTGCGCTCGCGCGACGCGGGCGTCGAGGCGCGCCTGAATGAGCGCAGCCCGGGCCTGGTTCAAAGTCAGTTGTGAAGTCAAAAGGTCCAGCAAAGTCGATGCACCTAACGAATAGCGTTGCTGCTGAACGCGAAGGTCCTCTTCGGCCGCGTCCACCGACGCGAGCTGGATCTGGACGCGTTCATTCGCGAGGCGCAGCGCGCCAACGTACTGCACCAACTGCTGTTGTGCGGCGAGACGAGCGTCGCGCAGCTGTGCATTCGCGATGTCCTCTTGTACCCGGCTGCGCGTAACCTGTTCTTCGCGCGTAAAGCCATTGAAGAGCGGATAGGACAGCGAAAAGCGGATGCTATTGGAGTACGCGAATGGCTTCTCGCCGAAGCCGAACGGGTTGCCCAGCCCGCCGCCGCTGCGACTGGCCGAGAGTGAAATGGTCGGCAGGTAGGGCGCGCGCGCGCTGCGCGATGCCGCGTTCGCGGCCGTCACGGCCGCCGCGGCCTGCCTAACGCTAGGCCCCTCGTTCGCGAACGCCGCCAGTTGCACGCTGTCCAGGGCTGCTGATGCGATCGTGGACTCTACGGAATCGTCGACCGCCGTGACGAGCTCGGACGAGCCGATGAGACGCGAGAGCGTGGCGTTGCCGACAAGGAGATTGTTCTGAGCCGTGAGCAGAGCGAGCCGCGCGTTGCCAACCTGAATCACGGATCGCAGCGAGTCGGACTTCGTCGCGGCGCCTTGCGCGACGCGCGCCGTTGCGGCCTTCAGCTGCTGTTCCGCCTGCTCGAGTTGGGATTTGGCCGACGCCTCCGACTCGCGCGCGGCCAGAACGTTGTAGTACTGCTGCTTTACACTGAGCGCGATGCTGAACGCCTGCAGCGTCTCATTCGCCTCTGCAGATGCGATGTCGGCTTTGGCGCCACGCAGATCGCTGAAGCGCCGGAGGCCTGAAAACAGCGTTAGGTTCGCCGAGAGCCCGTCGCCGTATTGCCACTGCGAGGGGGTCGTGAAGGGTCGTCCCTCCTGATCAAAGCGCTCCGTACCGGGCAGCCGATTTGTCGATGCCGTGACGTTGAGGCTCGGCAGGAACGCACCGTAAGCGGTTCGCAGCGCGGCTGTATTCGACGAGACCTGTCCGCGCGCTTGTATCGTTGCCGGCGCGTTGCGCTGCGCCAGGCGAACTGCGTCGGCGAGTGAGATCGGCCGCGCGGTCGCCTGCGAAAGATCAGGGCGCGCTTGTGCTGTCGCCGCGACGGGGACGGCGACGAACAACGCAAAGAAATACCTCATTCGTCCCGCCGCTTCGTTGAGTCGCTCAGCTCTTTGAGAAGCGCCTCGAACTCGACTCGTTGCGCCGAGGTCAGTGCTTGCCGCATCTGGTCGCGCGTGCGCTCCCGGATGGAGTCCATCTTGGGCTTGACCGTCTCATAGGCACGCGCGAACTGACGGTGGCGATCATCCAGAATGGCGTTGATTTGCGCGCGCTGCTGGTCGCTGAGATCGAGCCGCTGATCGAGCAGATCGATCGGACGGGTCTTCCGGTCGCGCGACAACATGCGGTCGGCCGAAAAGCCCAGCGCGCCTCCGACGAGGACGGCGCCGAACAGAAAGGCGATCGCGAGATTCTTCGATTGATGCATACAGGTGCCTAGCGAGAGATGACGTAGCGCAGCGTGGCGTCGCGGGTGCTGCGATTCGACTCATCGGCCATAGTCTCTACGAGAACAGGCACTTCATCGACCAGCGGTTGCAGCAATTGCTCTTCGGCGAGGCGCTGGTCGGACCGGCGATCCTGGAACCAGATGAGACCGACGATGACAATGGCCGCCGCGGCGGCGATGAGGCCGGCGCGCATCCAATCAGGGAAATGCGTCCACCATCCCAAGGGCCCGTCGCGCCTAACGCGGGCGAGGATGCGAGCTTCGAGTTGCGACCAGTAGCCGGCATCGGCCGGCGCGGCATACATCTCACGCAATACCGAACGCGCGGGCTGCGGCAGCGCGTCACGGTCTTCGTTCGATTGCTCGTTAGGTAAGTCGATCATAGTTCGCTCCGAATTCCGCTGAGCACATCACGAAGACGTGCTCTCGCGTGGTGGAGGTCGGACCTGGCCGTCCCCTCTGGAATCCCCAACATCCGTCCAATCTCCGAGTGCTTGTAACCTTCGATATCGTGCAACACAATCACAGAACGCTGACGCCCACTCAGCAACCGCAACGCACCTTCCAGTCTCCGGCGCAGCTCCGACGATTCCGCCGGATCACGAAACGGAGACGCGATCGTTTCACTCAGCGCGTCGGCATCGCGCACCTTGCGACGGCGTGTGATGTCGAGCGCCGCATTGGCCACGATGCGGTGGAGCCACGCTCCGAACGCTTGATCCGGCAAGAACCGGTACAGCGCTCGATAGGCATGTAAGAACCCCTCCTGCACCGCGTCCTCCGCGTCCTCGTGCGTCAGCACGATCGAACGCGCGACTGCATATGCGCGCCGTTCGTGCGTTCGTACGAGCTCTGCGAACGCGACCTCATCACCTGCCTGCGCTGCCAGCACCAAATCCCGCTCGCGAGAGCGCTGAGTCAGATCAACAACCATGCGATCCGACACAGCGCCGTCCACGCTGCGCGGCGTGCTGCGCGGTGCAGCGGCTGCGGCCACGTCCGGTACGTCTGCCTTCATTCCTTAAACGCGGACCGAGGCTGAGGTGTTGGATGCATCTGGGCGCAGGGCACGGGTCTAAGGGCGCGAAACGCGAGATCAAGCGCTTGCCTGTCCATCGAGGCCAAGGTCGGCCGCACGCGCTCGCATCGCTCCGATGACGAAGTCGATGTGTGAGTCTAGTTCGACGCCAAGCTCGGCCGCCCCGTTAATGACGTCGTCCCGGTTTACGCCGCGCGCGAAGGCTTTGTCCTTCATTTTCTTTCGGACTGACTTCGCTTCGACCTCGTGCAGGCTCTTGTTCGGCCTGACGAGAGCCGTTGCCGTGATGAGGCCCGTCAGCTCGTCAACGGCGAAGAGCGTTTTTGCCATGAGCGTATCGCGCGGTGTGTCGCAGTACGTCGCGTGGCCTAACACGGCGCGAAGCACATCTTCGGGATAGCCGCGCTCGCGCAGAAAACGCACGCCGTGCGACGGATGCCCTTCCGTCGGATGATGCTCGAGATTCGGGAACCGCTCGTAATCGAAATCGTGCACTAGTCCAGCGAGTCCCCAGCGCTCTTCGTCTTCGCCGAATTTCACCGCGTAGGCGCGCATCGCGGCTTCCACAGCCAGCATATGCTTGCGAAGAGAATCGCTTTCAGTCCACTCGTGAACTAACTCGAGTGTGTCGGCGCGAGAGGGAAGCGTGTCTGCCATCGGGCTGCGGGGGACAGGGGGCGTGGTTTGGAGTCGTAAAGTTGGGCTGTTTCCCGGGGAGTCCGCGAGTGCAGACATTCAAACGATATCACTTCCCGGCACATCTAACTGACACAAATCCCTCATCGCCCAGGACTTGGATATGCCCCGCGTTCACAAGGTTGGCGCCACTCGCATCCTTGGCATGGCCGTCACCAGCTTGATGGTGCTGGCCCTGGCGTCTGGTCGTGTCTCGGCGCAAAGCGCCGAGCGTTATACCCTGCGAGGGGAACGAGTGGCCATTTACAACCTCGTGGGCTCGATACGGTTAGAGGGCGGGGGCGAGGCTGGCGGTGCCACCACCGTCGAGGTAACCAAAAGGGGTAACGACGGCTCCCGGCTCAAGGTGGAGACCGGTGAGATACGAGGGAGCCAGACGCTGCGGGTGATCTATCCAGAGCGGCGGATCTCGTTTGGCTCGAGTCGTGGCATCGGTCGCTGGTTCGACCGCACGCAGATCGAAGTGCGCGACGACGGCACTTTCGGCGACTCCAACAGCGGCGGGCGTTGGTCAGATCGGGACCGCTACGAGATCTCGTCGCGCAGCGGCGGCTTCGAGGGCTATGCTGACGTCGTCGTGCGCGTCCCTGCCGGCCGCGACGTCTCCATCCACCTCGGCGCCGGTGAAGCCGCAGCGACGCGAGTGGACGGGGACGTCGTCGTCGACGTGCACGCCGCTTCGGTGACGACGAACGGAACGAAGGGTCGCCTAACGCTGGATACTGGAGCCGGCCAGGTGCGCGTGACGGACGCGACGGGGACTGTCTTCATCGATTCGGGCTCCGGCGACGTGGAGATCACCAAAGTCTCGGGCGACCACCTCACGATCGACTCCGGCAGCGGCGCCGTCACAGGTAGCGATGTTTCGGTGCAGGACCTGGACGTGGATTCCGGCTCGGGAGCGATCCGCCTGCGCAACGTCACAGCCAGGGAGATCGTGCTGGACAGCGGGAGCGGGTCCGTGGATCTGGACCTGGCCGGCGACGTGGACCTGCTGCGCGCGGACACGGGGTCCGGGCGGTTGGTGCTGCACGTTCCCGAGTCGTTAGGCGCCGAAGTCACGATCGAGTCGAGTCGTCACGGCCTCGACGTCGATTTTCCCATGACGATCACGCGCCGAAATGAGGACTACGTGCGCGGGACTATCGGGGACGGGAAGGGGACGATCCGGATCGATACGGGATCGGGTGGCGTTAGGCTGCGCCGGCGTTCGTAAAGCTCAACACGAATTACCCAGTCTTGGGTGCTCAGTGTTGAGTTTGTGAGGCTGCTGCGCCCTTTTCGTGTTCAGCTCCGGCGAATTTCCGGTTCGTGAGCAGCACGATCGTGAAAGCCATGATGAACAGGCTGATCGCCGTGATGACCAGTCCGGTCAGCGCGGCCTTCTTGTCTTCGGGTTGCAGATTGGATGTGGACATCGGAGAGCTAGACGTTAGGGGTAGGGATAGGCTAAGCCTTCGCCGAATCGTTCGCGGCCACGCGTGCTTCTGTCAGCTCGTCATTTTGCTTGATCTGTTTCAGCACGTCGAGTCCTTCGACGATGCGGCCGAACACCGTGTGCACGCCATCCAGATGCCGCGTGTTCGATTCGCTCAAAACCATGAAGAACTGGCTGCCGCCGGTGTCTTTTCCAGCGTGAGCCATTGAAAGCGCGCCGACGACATGGCGGTGCGGATTTCCTTTCGTTTCGCACTTGATCGTCCAACCCGGTCCGCCTGTGCCCACTGGGCCCTTGGCCGAGGCGCCACCTTTGGAGTACGGGTCGCCACCCTGCACGACGAAATCGGGAATCACCCGGTGGAACTTGGTGCCGTCGTAATAACCGCTATTCGCCAACTTCTCGAAATTGGCGACCGTGTTCGGGGCTTCCGTGGGATACAACTCGGCGACAACGGTGCCGCGGGAAGTTTTGATTGTAGCGCGCATGCCTGAGGTCGAAGGTAAAGGTCAAGGGAAGCTGTCAGCTGTCTGCTCGCAGCCGACGGCTGACAGCTGCTGACAGCTACACTCTAAAAGCAGATGGACACAGTTCCGCCACCACACAGTCGCCACACTTTGGTTTACGCGCAAAGCAAATACGTCGCCCGTGCCAAATCAGCAAGTGCGAAAGCATCGTCCACTGCTCGTGTGGATAGAGCCTCATGAGGGTCTGCTCGATCTTGATCGGATCGTCGTCACGCGACAGATCGAGTCGCCTGGACAGCCTGGCGACGTGCGTGTCGACGACGACTCCTTCGTTCACGTCGAAGGCGTTGCCTAACACGACGTTCGCCGTCTTGCGGCCGACGCCCGGAAGAGTCACGAGCGATGCGAGGTCGCCCGGCACCTTACCGTTATGCCGATCGACAACACCGCCAGCCATCCCGATCAGACTCTTCGTCTTCGCGCGGAAGAAGCCCGTGCTCTTGATGATCTCTTCGACATCGGTGGGCTTCGCGCGCGCCAGCGCCTCGGCGTTGGGATACTTCGCGAAGAGCGTGGGCGTGACCATGTTGACGCGCTTGTCCGTGCACTGCGCGCTGAGGATCGTGGCGACGAGCAATTCGTACGGATTCTTGAAATCCAGCTCGCAATGCGCGTCGGGATACAGCAGCGATAGTCTGCGATAGATCTCCGCCGCGCGGACCTGCTTCGCGGCCGCATCCTCCTTGCGCACGCGTCGCGAGCGTGCAGACGCAGCCGGGGCTGGCTTGGCGGGCAGCTTCTGTCTGTTCGGGCGCGGAGGCGCCGCGTTAGGCAGCTGTTTGCGCAGCGCGGCCACTTTCGGCCGCCGGCGCGAGAGGGGTTGGCGCGGAGGGCCGCTCGTTCGGCCGGCCACCTATCGTTCGCACGTTAATGGCATGACAAGAAACTAAACAAGGAGCTTTGCGTCGCGGGTTTCGCGTGCCGAGCAGCGAGGACTAGAAGCTCGCCCACGCGGCGCGCGGGGCCACCTGGCGCGCGAAGGATGATACGAAAATCACGAGCCTTAGCAGCTTCCGGCGTGCAAACCCGCGGAATCTGACCGTGTGGCAAGAGTCGCTGTCGCTGGCTGTGGCGATTTATCGAGTGTGCCGGCGTCTTGCACGGTCAGACCGTTCAGGCCTCGCGTCACAAATGCGGCGAGCAGCTCAATCGATTCGCGCAAACATTACGGAAGGATGTAGCAGGTCGAGCAATCGAGATCTTGCCCGCTTCTTACAGATTTCAATTGCATCGGCATCGGAGCTCGAAGACCACATCGAGTTTGCGC
>DATBKN010000009.1:0-8886 GCA_036555845.1 Gemmatimonadaceae bacterium
TCATCATGATGACAGGCAGATCGACGCGCTGCGCGCGCAGCGTCTCGAGCACAGCCATGCCGTCGAGATCGCCCGGCATCATGAGATCGACGATCACGATGTCGAGGTCGGACTCCAGCGCGAGCGCGACACCGCTCCTGCCATCCTCCGCTGATCGGACGTCGTAACCTTCGGCGCCGAGTAACGCGCCGACCATGCGGCGTATGTTGGGCTCGTCGTCTATGAGAAGGACGGAGGGCACAAGTTCGTTAGGCTCAGGGCTCGCCGCGCCGCACGGTTTCCGGCGCGCGCTGCGCCATCGCGGGCTGTGCGAGTGGATTCGGCGCCGGCAGGGCGCGCATCTCGTGCATCTGCTTCGTGACGTAGCGCTGGCCTTCGGAGATGCGCTCCACTTCTACGGCGATCGCCTCGATCGCCTGCTCGATGCGATCCATCCGCGGCGCGAAATCGGGGATCGCAGCCGGCTGTTCGCTGCGTCGCTCCAAACGACTGCCTAACGCCTTGAAGATGGGTCGCAGGATCAACACCCCCGCGGTGAGCGCCGCAATCACGATCATGAGGACCATCACGTTCTCAGGAATCCCACGATCGACGGGGAACGGCGGGAGTGGCGCCGGCTGTGCGACGACAGCTTCCGCGCGCGCCTGCTGAGCGGCATCGCGTGCAGCTTGGATGGCGTCCTGGATCTGCTGCCGCAGCTGCTCCCGACTTGGCGGAGCCTGCGGCTGCGGCGTTCCAGCCTGCTGCGGCTGAACGACAGAAAGATCGAAGGTCATGCTGATGGCGCCTCGGGTTAGTGTGGCGAGTGCGGCTCGCGCGCAATCGCCAGCGGCGCCTCTGCGCGCGACTGCGCTCCTTCACTGAGCAGTCGCGTCGCGAACCGCTGTCCCTCTGCCAAACGCTCGACTTCAACGGCAATGGCATCGACAGCCTGCTCGATGCGCTCGAGCCGGCGATCGACGCCGGCCGGCACATTGCCGATCTCGCGCATTTGGTTCTTGCGCTCCTGATGCTTGAACCACATGCGCGCGAAGGTCAATACGACCGTCGTCAATGACGCAAAGACAATGAAGAGGGCGAGTACTTCTTCTTCTTGCATGGCTTCTCCTCGTCAGGCGCCTTGCCGGCGCTGCAACGATTCCTGTGGTAGTGCGATCCGCTCGGGCGACTTATCGGCCAGCAGGCGAGTCACGAAACGCTGCCCTTCCGATATGCGCTCGATCTCGAGCGACATGGCGTCGATCGCCTGCTCGATATGAACAAGGCGCTGCGCCACTTCTGAATCACCGCGCGGATAGCGCGCTTCTTTCTCCCATCGTCGCCCGAGCGCGCGCACGAGCGGTACGCCGATAGCTAGCACGATGATCATCAACATGCCGGCGAGCGGGATGACAATGTCTTCGTCCACGTGCTACACCCCGCTCCCGGTTTCGCTCGACGTCAGGGCGCGCGAGTCTGCGACCCGGTCACTCAGGAGCTTCGTGGTAAAACGCTGTCCTTCTGCGATGCGTTCGACCTGCACAGCGATCGCGTCGACAGCTTGCTCCATGCGTTCCATGCGCTCGACGAGCTCGCCGCGATGCAGATCAGCAGGTAGCTGCCTTCCCTCCATTCGCCGGCCGATCGCCCGAAAGATCGGAGTCATGGCCATGGCGGCGACGGACAGAAACGCGAAGAGCGCTACAGGAACAATGAATGGACTATCCATGGGCTATTGACCTCCCGCTGGCCGTGGCCCCACAGGGATGGTAAGGCTCACTTCGGTCCCGACGCCAGGATCAGAAGACGCGGCGACGGTGCCTCCGTGAGCTTCCACTGTCTGCCGAACGATAGCGAGGCCGAGCCCCGTGCCGCCCGGTTTGTGCGTCACGTAGGGTTCCCAAATAGTCGCCAGGCGGTCCGCCGGGATCCCGCTCCCCGAATCGCGCACCGCGATGCGGACGGTCTCATGACCATTGCTGCGCGCCCGAGAGACAGTGACACCGATGTGCGGCGTCGCGTCGGCTGAGCAGGCTTCGACGGCGTTGAGCAGCACGTTGGACAGCGCGCGCTGCAGGGCGTCGTAGTGGCCACTGACCCGCGGAAGGTCGCCCGGAATTTCCAGCGCGAGATCCACGTTAGGCGGCACCGTGGAGCGCGTCGTGTAGCGCACCATTTCCTCGACGTCCACTTCGGCGGCAGGCCCTTCAGGCAGCCGGCCGAACTGCGCAAAGCTTCGCGCCAGCTCCTCGAGCCGCTCGCTTTCCACGCGGATGACGTCGACCGACTCGAGCAGCTCGTTAGGTGCGCTTCGCTGAATGCGCGCCAGCGCGAAGCGGATCGGTGTCAGGGGATTCTTGAGCTCGTGCGCCACGCGCCGTGCCGTTTCACGAAATGCGCGCAGCCGCTCGGCCTCGAGCTCCCGCTCGCGTGCCGTGGCGAGCTGTGACGCCATGCCGCGCATGTGTGTGCGCAGCACGTCGAACTCCGGTGCACCTTTCGGCGGCGTCGCATCAGTCAGGGGTTCGCCGCGCGCGATCGTCGCCGTCCAGCCGACGAGCTGATCGACAGGCCGGCTCAACTGCCGGCTCAAGTGCCCCGCTACGCGCGATGCCGCAAATCCGAGTAAGGCCAAGACAAGGACCCCGCCTAACAAGACGGCGGGCGCCGCGCGCTGCGTCAAAAAGCGCACGCGCCGCGCCTGCGTGATCGACTCCTCCAGCTCGCGCGCGTGCGCTGCAACCTGGGCCCGCTGGCTCGGCGACAGTTGAGCCGAATTGAGCGATGAGACAAGCTCTTTGCCGGACTCTCCCAATCGCTCCCACGCCGCCCCTCCACCAACGAGTGGCAGCGTCTTGTTAGCCAGTACCCCCCACACCACCGTCAATACCAAGGCCGGCACGACCGCAAAGAGCAGCAGTATGCCGAAAAGCCGCGAACGAAATGCGAGACGGGTCACGTACGTCACCCTGCAGGTACAGTTTCGAAGCTAGCTGCTTCGCGTTGTCACGTAAGGCTTTAACCTGGTTAACCGGGGTCAGACCCCATTTTCCCATCTCCGGACTGCGACATCCAGATGCTGACACAGACGAACTATTTGACATTCAAAACCAGAAAGCGGCAGGAGATCATCGACATCACCGATGAGGTCGAAAAATGCCGCGCCGCAGCCGGGATCAGCGAGGGCTTCGTGCTCGTCTCGGCGATGCACATCTCAGCCAGCGTTTTCGTGAATGATCACGAGTCCGGCCTGTGGCAGGACATCCTGGATTGGCTCGAAGGGATCGCGCCGTGGGAGCCCGAGCGCTACCGCCACAACAGCGGTACCGGTGAGGACAACGCCGCTGCACACCTCCGTTCGCTGACGATTGGCCATGAAGTGATCGTCCCAGTCACCAAGGGGAAGCTCGATTTTGGCCCTTGGCAGCGCGTTTTCTATGGGGAGTGGGATGGGCAGCGATCGAAGCGGGTCATCCTCAAAGCGATGGGTGTTTAGGCCATAGCTCTTCGCTTTCAGGTCTTAGGGAACGGCTCGTTATGGCTCAAGAGCTAAGACCTAAGAGCTTAAGACTTTGAGCCAGACCGTGTCCTGACTAGGTTTTAAGTCGCACCGCCCGAGCGTCCGCGCAGTCCGGCGCCCACGGGTACACCTCATCAACGCGCCCCACCAAGCGTTGCGTGTGATGAGGGCACGCGTGAGCCCCACTCGCTCAGCGTCTCCGGCGGCGATGTAGGTGGCAAGTGGTGCGCGCATATGGGCGACGTTCTGCTTGTCGCGTCGCGGACGCTCCGGGTTGGGATTGCACAGAGTCTCCCCGGGGAGCGAGCCGCGACGCACTAAACGACAACCCGGGATTTACATGCACGCACGATCACCGCGGCAGAGCGTCGAACGACGTTCTCCCGCACAGGCCGTGGCCCCTGTCTACCGAGGGCCGCAGGCGATCGCGCACAGCGATACCGCGAGCCTCACGCACCACGCGCCTAACGCTGCGCTCCTCATCGACTTCGACAATGTCACGATGGGGATCCAGAAAGACCTCCACTCCGAGCTGCGCAACCTCCTTTCCTCGGACATCATCCGCGGGAAGGTCGCCGTGCAGCGCGCCTACGCCGACTGGCGCCGCTATCCGGGATACATCGTCCCGCTCACCGAAGCGTCAATCGATCTAATCTGGGCGCCGGCATACGGCTCGGCCAAGAAGAACGCTACCGACATCCGGCTCGCCGTCGACGCGATCGAGCTGGTCTTCACGCGGGCCGAAATCGGCACGTTCATTCTGCTCTCAGGCGACTCCGACTTCTCGAGCCTCGTCATCAAGCTCAAGGAGTACGGCAAGTACGTCATCGGCGTCGGCATCCGCGAATCGTCCAGTGATCTGCTCGTGCAGAACTGCGACGAGTACTACAGCTACAATGCGCTCGCCGGTTTGGTGAAGACCGGCGAAGAAGACGTCGTGAAGTGGGATCCGTGGGAGCTTGTGACCGAAGCGATCACCCGCATGACCAAGAACGGCGACGTGATGCGTTCCGATCGCCTCAAGCAGGTCATGCAGGAGATCGATCCGGCGTTCGAAGAAAAGAACGCGGGCTTCTCCAAGTTCTCGCGCTTCGTGCAAGAGGCCGTGGGCAAGGGACTGCTCAAAGTGACGAAGCTGGACAACGGCCAGCTCGAAGTTGGGCCCGTGAAGGAAGCGTTCCCGCTCCCTGCGGACGCCAACGGGCGCGGCCGTCGCGGCCGTGGTGCCGCGCGAGCGGAGGGAGAAACGGCGGCAAGCGGCGAGCCCGCGGTGGTGAGCGAACGCGGAATCCCGTTAGGCCAGATCGGCCGCTCCGGCGACCGCCTAACGAAGGACGAGGCGTTCGACCTCGTACAGCGCGCGCTCGCGGCGGCAGGAAATGGCGAGGCCACCGTCTCCTCGCGCGACTTGAGGCGCAAGGCGTTCGAGATCCTCGGCCGCGACAGCGAGAGTTTGAGCGAACGCTTCTTCGCCAGGATCCTCAAGGACGCGCAGGACGCAGAGCTGCTCGACTTGAGGCGCCGTGGTCGCGATTACGAGGTGCAGCCGCGTCATGGCACGGCGGGCGTCTCAGGGCGACTGAACGCCGCCGCGGCGGCGCAGCCTGGTGCGGCCGCAGCGGTGCCTACCGCGCCTACTCCGGCAACACCGGTGGCCGCCGCGGCAGCGCCACCTGCCGCCGCTCGTGGCATCGGCGGGTTTGGCCGTCGCGACGCGCGCTCTGGACGACCGTCGGCGCCGCCGCCTGATCTGCTGAGCATCGGCGTCGTCGAGCATCTGCCCGTCGGAGTGTTGGCAGCGCCGAGCCTGGTTGAAGAGGCAGCTGAACCCACTGCGAAGCCCGCGTCGCGCACAAGACGTGGCTCGCGTGGTGGGCGTGGTCGCGGTAAGGCGAAAGTGGCGGCGTCACCTAACGGAGAAGCCGCCGTCGAGGGCGCCGTGCCGCGCGCCAAGCGCCCGCGTCGCTCTCGCGCTAAGGCTGCACCGCCGCCAAGCGAGTCGTAGGGCGCCAGCGTGACAGCAGGGGCTCTGCGGCGCGCTCGTCGCTCAAGCGGCGCGCGGCCGCTTGCGGCCTCGTTCTATGACCGCGAGGCGGACCTCGTTGCGCGCGACCTGTTAGGCGCCGTGCTGGAGCACCGTTCCCCCGAGGGTGGGGCGAGCGGGCGCATCGTGGAGGTCGAGGCGTACATGGGACCGCACGATCCGGCGTGTCACGCCGCTGCGGGCCTCACACCGCGTACGCGACCGCTCTTCGGGCCACCCGGGACGAGCTACGTCTATTTCATCTACGGCAACCACTGGTGCGTCAACGCGGTTACTCGTGAGGCGGGCTACGGCGCCGCGGTGCTGATTCGCGCGCTCGAGCCGCTCGAGGGGATCGCGCTGATGCAGCGCCGGCGTCCGCTCGCTCGCCGCGAGAGCGATCTGGCGAATGGCCCAGGCAAGCTGTGCGCCGCGTTAGGCATCGATGCCGGGCAAAACGCGCTGTCGCTACAGCAAGCGCCGCTCAGGATCCTGGCCGGCGAGCCGGTGGATGATGACTTGGTCCTGGTCTCGCCGCGCGTCGGGATCAGCAAGGCTGCAAGTGAGATGCTGCGCTTCTTCGTGGCGGACAATCCGTACGTCTCCCGCGTGCCATCGTCGATCGAGTGTCAGGTGCGCAACTCCCAAAAGCGGGAACGCAGATGACGCCGAAGCAGCGCGGATGAACGCAGATTTAGAGCTTTGTAAAGAGCCTTTTGCAGTATCTGCGCTCATCTGCGTCAGTTTCTGCGTCCATCTGCGATCGCGCTTTTGACCTTTGTGGCGACGAATCGGGCTAGAAACACCACGCGCCGCCGCGACCGTTAGGCCACGAGCGGCGCGCGCCCGGGAGAGAACCTAACTGCGATCTACCACTTCTCGATCGCGTCGCTGATTCGGAAGCGGAGTCCGCCCTCGAACATCATCGTGTTCGACGAGCCATTGATCAGGAAGTTGTCGCGGGTCGGCATCGTCGCAGCCTGCGCGAAGAGCGCCCAACGCGAGCCGACATGCGCCTGGATACCGGCGGTGATTACGAACGCTGCGCGCGTGCTTTGGCGATCAACTCGCGTGAACACGGAGTCCATTGCGCCTTCGCTCGAGAACGTGCCGCGCGGCGATGCATTCTGAATGACGTTGACTGCGTAGCCGACACCGAGGTACGGACGCGCGCCCGACCAGCTCACCGGGAACGCCAGCACACCCACGTGGTAGCGGCGCATGTCGCTGATGTCGACAGGACGCGCGGAACCAGGTGACGTCGGATCGAAAACGGCCGACACTTCGTCGAAGAACGCCTGCTCCACCGACATGTACAGCCCACCGCGCGAACGCGTGATGAGCCACTCACCACCGACAGTGGTTGCATTGACGGTCCTGAACTGACCCGTCTGCGTGTCGATCGCGTCAAACTGGGTGATGCCGCCCTTGGCACCCCAGAACCAACCATTGTCGAAGCCAGCCGCGCGCTGAGCGAGCGCCAGAGTGGGGATCGCTGCGGTGGCGAGGACTGCGACAACGACGGTGCGAACAATTCGCATACGCCCAAACCTCAAGATGACGCGCAGATGGTTTGGCGCCGGATCGCGGGCGTCACGCCGCGTATTGTGGCGCCTTCAATTTGAAGCCAAAAAGTCGCGATTTGTGACCGATGTCACTCGGCCTTCGGACCGCGAACTGTCGGCCACGTGAGGGACGATGTGGCCCGGATTGCGTCACGTCGGGCAACTTGCATCGTTGGGCACGGCTGGCCACGGAGTTGCGTTCGGACCTGTTGCCGCGTCTGACTGCGAACTCCGTCACAGCGGCATGATCAATACTGTCGTCGCCCGATTCATCGACGGCCGGCTCATCAAAGGGACGAGCATGGACGTCGACCCGGCTAAACCGTCGTGTCACATCCGTACGCCGGATGGGGCGATTTACACCGTTGAGCTGAGCGAGCTCAAAGCGCTCTTTTTCGTTAAGACGCTCACCGGCGATGCCAAGCACGCCGAGGGGATGGAGCTCCAGACGGCCGACCGCAGGCAGTTCGGCTCCGCCCTTGTCGAGCTGACGTTCGCCGACGGCGAACGCATGGTCGGCCTAACGAATCGTGCATCGCCCAATGGCGCGTTCTTCTTCGTGCTGCCAGTCGATTCGCGCAGCAACAATATTCGCGTGCTCGTGAACCGCGCGGCGCTCAAGTCGATCGCGACGCCTTTGCACTTCCTGGCGGACGCCTAGAGCAGCAGCGAGTTAAACAACAACTTGAAAGTGCCCCACGGCTGGCCGCGATGTTGCGGCCGGAAGCCGAACATGATCACGCGCCCGCCTGCCGTCCCGATGCGCGCATCCAGCATTGCCGCGCGCCCGGCCATCGCCTCGGCGCCTGACAAGTAGCCGCTGAGCAGGATGTCGTTCGCAGCCGGGTAGCGCAGCACGATCTGTGCATTCGCGCCGTCGCTCACGTTGAATGTCACCGAGTTCGTGAAGTACAGCGCCGCTTCATCGCGCATACCTAACGTAAGCGGGTTGCTCCTGTCGACGTGGGCACGCAGGATCGATCCGGGCGCGTAAGGCATGTCGCGCCCGTTTCCGGCCTCGATGAGATCAACGCCGGTTACGCCAAGGTCGCCCGCGATCTCGCTGGAGCCGTCGAGCAGGATTACGCGACCACCCGCGGCCACGAACGCTTTCAGTTGCGCGAGGCCGGGCTCGCCGAGTCCACCTGCGTACTCGGCGGGCACCTGTTGAGCGGTCATGCCGCGAACGATTTCCTGGCGCGACATGTCCGGCATCACCAGCACGTCGAACTGCGCGCGCAGGTTGCCGGCCTTGATCGTCGAGTCGCGCACGGTCGTGAAGGGAACCGAGAACTGTTCGAACAGCCAGCGCGTCCAGCCCTCGTCCATGCTCGCGGTCCAGGATCGATACAGTCCTACGCGGTGCGCGTTAGGCGTGACCGAACGCCGCCCACTCGTACGCTGGGCTGGAGCGCTGACGGGACAAGCGCCGCCAAAAAACTTCGCCCGCTCGACAGCCGGCCCCCGGAAAACGATCAGACTGTCCGCGACCTCGACGCTCGCGCCGGCGCCCAGCGCGCGAAAAAGCGGTCGATAGCTCTCGGTGTCCCGGATCGGCAATGCGACGACGCCGCGCGGCACTGTGCACGGCCGGGTCAACGAATCCGTCACCAGCGACAGCTCGCCTAACTCTCCTGCTATAGGTACGACGTCGACACCCATCTGCAGCGGGAGCGTCCAGCCGGCGACGTCATACGGCCGTTCAACGGGTCCCCCCGGTATTCGCTCCATCCTGGGGAAGCGCTGCACTTCGAGCAGGTCCTTGGCGTGCGCGCGATATGGTTGATCGAGCCGAACGA
>DATBKN010000010.1:0-5076 GCA_036555845.1 Gemmatimonadaceae bacterium
CGCGTCGTTCCAGGATTCTATGACTCCGTCAGCGAGTGGCTGCAGGGTCGCTTGCGAGGCAACGAGAGTAGGTTGGGTGCATGCGCCGTAACTGTACGATAGGTGTGCTCGGTCTTCTTACCGTGGCCTTTTCAGCGGCCAACGCTCAGCCACGCGCGAGCGATGGAGAGCTTCGGCGGCGGGCGATGTTCGGCGCACAGCTCGCAGAGGTCACCAGCGACGTCCGCGCGCGCCAAAAGATCGCAGACACCGGCGGAGTCGCACTCGTCCAGATCTTCCCCGGCACATCAGCCGCCGACGCGCAGTTCAAAGCCGGTGATGTGATGCTCGCAGTCGACGGAACGCGCCTAACGGGCATCCCCATGTTCCTCGACCGCATGTCAAAGGCTCGCGCAGGCGACGCGCTTAACATCGCGTTCGTCCGCGACGGCGTTAGGCTCGAACAGCGCGCAACAATGAAAGAGATGCCGCGCGAGAAAGGCGAAGGCTACGACGTCGTATACGGCTCGGTGACAAGCAACGGCGCACGCCTGCGCACAATCGTCACGCGCCCAAGCACCGCAGGACGCCATCCGGCCGTGCTCCTGCTCCAAGGCGGTCACACGTGCTTCGCCATCGACACGCCGGTCGGCCAACCCGCGGCCTTCACATGGATCGCCAGCGACCTCACGCGACACGGCTACGTCACGATGCGCGTCGAGCGCCCCGGTTGCGGTGACAGCGAAGGTGGACCGCTGCGCGACGTCGGATTCGACCGCGAGCTGGGTGGCTACAAGCAAGCGCTCCATGCACTCGCACGATTCGACTTCGTCGACACGGGCAACGTCTTCCTCTTCGGACACAGCATGGGCGGAATGTTCGCTCCGCTGATCGCGCTCGAGCTGCCTGTCAGAGGGATCGCCGTCTACGGCTCTGGCGCGGGAACATGGTTCGAGGCTGTCTTCGAGCAGCGCCGGCGACTGGCATCGCTGGACGGAACGAAGCCTAACGAGATCGATCGCGAGATCACGGACCAGGCGCGCTTCTGGTCCGCGCTGCTCATCGAACGGAAGACGCCGAGCGAGATCCTGGCGCGCAATCCGGAGCTCAGGAGGTTGGGCTGGGTCGTCGACGACAAATACGTCGGCGATCGGCACTACACATTCCACTACGAAGTCGCCGACAAGAACTTCACTGACGCGTGGACCAAGGTCGCGGCGGCTCGTCTGCCGACAAGCGCAGCGGCGAATCCCGTGTCCCCTCGCGTCCTAACGATGTGGGGAGCGTCGGATTGGCTCGTCGATCGGGCGAGCAGCGCGTGGATCGCTGAGGTCATCAACAGAACGACGCCCGGCATGGGGCGCTTCGTCGTGCTGGATTCGATCGACCATAACTTCTTTCGCACAGCGTCTACGGAAGAGAGTTATCGGATCTTTGCACCGCCAGCTGCAGGAGCGGCGGCGCCTGCGAGACTGTTCAACCCAATCATTCTCGAGACGCTTCGCGCGTGGCTGAATGAGATGCCTGCGATGCCAGAGCGCGTGCGGGATTCGTCGGGACCGTGAGATTTCATCGTTTTGGCCTTCTCCCGCGTGAGCTCATCGGTCGGTTACTAGTACGCCACCATATAACTCGAGAAGTGATCGATCCCTGCAGTGACCGCCTTCTGGGTCTTGTCATCCTTGGAAGGCGGGAACTCGAGGATCGTCTTCGCATTGTCATCCACGTACACAATCCGGTACGTGTATCCGCCCGGACGCATGCAGTGCGCGTAGCTGAGCGTGAGCTGCGATGGAATATTGAAGCGAAGGCCGTGCGGCTGGAAAATCACCTGGACGAGTGATCCCATCGGCGCTTCGGCGACGATGAGCCGTTCCGAGGCGAGCGCACCCTTGGGGATGACGATCTTGTGCGGGCCGACTTTGATCTCACCGCCGTTAGGCCCGATAACCTCGGCGTCTCCTGCATACTCGAGCGGGGCGCAGCGCAGCAGCTCCACCGTCGCTGTCTTGTTGCCCTTCTTGTATTCGGCCCACTCCTTCTTGAACTCCTTCCACTCCCTCTTGAGCGAGTCGAATGCCGTCTTGTTTCTATCTTTCCTTGCCTTGTACTCTTTCCTGATGCTGTCCCGCGACGCGATCAAACGGTCGTGGGCCGCCTTCAGCGCATCTTTCAGCGCTTCTGTAGCGGCTTTATCGGACGCCGACTTTCCAGCCAACACATCACTGGCCACGTTCACATTCGGCGCCGTTCCCGAATCGATGGAGCAGCCGAGCGCGACGAGCAGCGCGGCGAGCAAAACGAGTGGAAGCATCCTAATGGCTTTCATAGAACCACCCCTGCTGTGTGTGTATGCGTGCGACCGGGCCGACTATCAACGCGGCTTGGCGCGCAGCCCGGCGCACACAGTAAAAGCAATCGATGTTCCCAAATTCGTGTGCCGCGCCACGCGCAGCTGGCCTAACGCGTTAGTGCGGCGCGAGTTAGGCGGTCGTGGGTGAGCGACGCAAGGCGAGCTGGCGGTGACACTGTGAGTCGTGAGCGTGACACCGCGATGGCGCGGCAGTCGCCACCGTCACGCTGGTGCTCGTTAGGGTCACGCTGGTGCACCGCGCGTGCAGCGACACCACAGCGGCTGAGCAGCATCGCCGAACCAGTGCACCCCGCCCGCGTTTCTCAGAGAGAAGAGCGAACCGCGCCTCGCGGGGCGGTGCCGCTACCAGATCAGCGTGTGCGTGTACTTCATCATGATCGTGCGCCCGGAGGAGCGCGGCAGCCTTGGGCTCCCCACGACATCGCGCTCCGTGTTGAGCCCCTCGTTATACACGAGCCAGAGGTCGGTGCCCTCGCGGAAGTTGTAGCGGAAGCGCGCATTGAACGTGGCGAGGTCGGCGACGTTGCTGTATTGCGCAAACGTGCTGAAAAACAGATGCGTGTTCAGCGCGAGCTGCACCTTGAGCCGAGCGAGGTGCGCGGTGACGCGCTCATCGCGCGCATCAAACGTTAGGCGGTTGAGCTCATACCCGCCCCCCAGCTCCACGTACCTGGACGGATTCCAGGACGGGTTGAATGCCACGCCGACGCGCGTGCCGTCGTAAAAAGAACCGGCCCGGATGGTGTAGTCGCCACGCAAGTTCGCGCTGCGCGCCAGCTCGAGGCTGACGCGCGCGTCGTGGAACCAGTACTCGCCCGCCGGAACAGTCGCCCCGGCCACATCGAAGTCCTGCCGCACGCCTTCGAAGGCCGACATGCCGGCCAGCGTTAGGTTCCTGCCGTCCTTGAGCTCGATGTTGAGCTGCCCCTCGACAAAGCGCGAGTCGGCGCTGCCGTCGAGCAGCCGGATGTAATGGCCCGTGTTGGCCTGAACGCCAGCGGCGCGCAGCGGAGACGACACGTTCTGGTACCGCTTGAACTGCAGATGGCCGCCGAAATACCTGAACCCTGTGCGCGACTGGAAGCCGAGCCCTGGCAAGTAGTCTTCGCCGACCCTCTCGAACTCACCGGCGTACGTAATTCCGTCGTCGCGCACGCGCTCCCAGCGCGCCTGCACGAGACCAGCCGACGCGGCCGACCGCTCGACGATCGCCTCGTCGAATGTCTGCGCCCAGCGCAGCGTCACATACTCGTCGCCTAACGGGCGCAGTACGGCATCGACGCCGTACGCGAGGTTGTCCTCGCCGGCCGATCCATAACGGGAGGTGAGCATCGCGCCGACAGAAGAGTATGGATTGAGGATCTGCTGGTTGAGCCGCGCCACGCTCATGTTCTCCGACGCGCGGCCGCCCTGCGCCTGCGTCTGCATGCTCAAGAGTCCGTAGTCCATCCCGCGCACACGTCCGACGGCGCGCGCACCGCCATAGATCGGGACGATCTCTCCTTCATTCAGGCCGATGCGCCGGCTGTGGAAGAGCCGGTCGGCCGAGCCGCCCGTCGTGAATTGGAAGGTGGAGGCGCGCTCCTGAAAGAACTGCCGCTTCTCGGGGAAGAAGAGCGGGAATCTCGTTAGGTTGATCTGCTGATCGTCGGCTTCGACCTGGGCGAAGTCGGTGTTGACCGTGAGGTCGAGCGCGAGATTCGATGTCGGTGCATAACGAACGTCGCCGCCCACATCGCCCCACTGGTTCGCCGACGTGCTCCAGAACGAGGGACCGCCGCCTTGCTCGTTCAGGTGCGCGGTCTGCCGTCCGCCGGCAAGCACGTATGGTGTGACGTACACGGGCTTGGACTGGCGCACCTGGCGCAGCACGACGCGCTGGGCCTGCGACGGTTTGGCGAACGCGAGTCCACCCCATTTGGGATCGAGCGCTGGGAAGGTCTGGCGTTCGTTCTTGCGTCCGATGAAGCGATAGACGATCAGTCCCATCGCGACCTGATCGTCACGCACTTGAAAGCGCAGCGTGGAGAATGGAATGCGAAACTCCGCATACCAGCCGTGCTCGTCCTTCGATGTGGCGACGTCCCAGTGCGAGTTCCAATCGGCGTTCATCGGGTCGATGCCATTGGAGAAGACGCCGTCGTTCGATACCACGCGATCGGTGCGTGCTCCGGCAGGGTTGGCTGTGAACCAGACCGCCGTTTCGTAGTCGTTGTAGCTGTCGATGATGACGGCGAGGAGATCGTCGCCGCTATAGGCGTCGCGGTAGAATGTGTTCGTGCGGATTTTGGAGACGTCGGAGTCGAACAGCCTGCCCGCGACGTAGAGATACCTGTCATCGTGCGCGATGCGGACTTCGGTGCGCTCCGTGATGGGGGCCAGAAAGGCGGGAGAGAACATGAACATCGGGAGCGGCCGCACGGCGTCCCAGGCCGGCTCGTTGAGAACGCCGTCCAGCTTGATTGGCCCCGTTAGGCGCTCGATCGGCATGGGAATGGCACGCGCCGCGTCGACGCTGTCGATGACAGAGCCGGCGCTTGTCGCGTTGTTTTGGGCGGCGCTGAAGTGAGGCGCGGCCAAAAACAGGAGTGCGATGAGACCCGTGATGCGGTGCCGCATGAGGTGGGGAGTGCGCGGCCAACGGCGCACACTTTCAGATGCTGAACCCCAGGCTCGTGGCGGTTTTGCGCTGCGTGTCATCAAGGGTGAGAAAGGTCATCTCG
>DATBKN010000011.1:0-7205 GCA_036555845.1 Gemmatimonadaceae bacterium
GAACCGATAGAAGCCGTGTTCAACCTCGCTCCCTCGCGGCGAATCCAGCTTCTCACTCCGAAGCTTGGTCAGGCCGTGGAGGTCTCGCGCGCCGAGGATGCAGAGCCCTGGTGGAGACGGGTGAGCGCTGATGGCCGTCCGTCACACATTACAGTTGAGGAGTCTCTGGGCAGCGACACACCAGTCGAGAACCTCGCGGACTGAAATCGGATGTGACTCGCGATCTGGACGTGCGAGTGGAATGTGCTATGCTGAGCCGCGACCCGCTCTGAAGAGGTGCTGGCCATCGGACACCCGGCGATGATGCAAGCGTGGAGGTACGCTCCGGATCGTGCCTAACGCGCGAACCCCGCGGCTTTCCGTCATCGTTCTCACCGACGACTTCGCGACCATTCGGCATCTCGTCGAACACCTTACGGCGCAGACCATCGCCGGAGATGTGGAGCTTGTCGTCGTCTGCCAGTCAGCGAAAGAGCTCGCGTTTCCAGCCGACGCGGCGGACGCACTCGCACGCGTCACTGTTGTGGAGTGCTCGCTGCTCCCGTTAGGACGCGCCCGCGCGGCCGCGGTGCAGGCCGCCTCGGCTCCGCTCATCGCGCTCGGCGAGACGCATGCGTTCCCCTCCCCGATGTGGGCCGAGCAGTTGATCAGCGCTCACGATGGACCGTATCTCGCCGTCGCGCCGGGCATGGTAAACGCCAATCCGAAGACAGCGCGAAGCTGGAGTGGGTTCCTCATGGACTACGGTCGCTGGATGGCAGTGCGGACCGTCGCGGACGTCGAACCTCCAGCATATAACGCATGTTGGAAGCGCGACGTGTTGCTCGCCTTGCGGGAGCGCATGCCCCTGATGCTCGAACCCGGCGGACCATTGGATCCGGAGTTTGTCGGCCACAGTGCATCCTTCCGGCATGCGCCTAACGCCAAGGTTGCTCACGTCAATGTCGCGCGTCAGGGCGCGTGGGCAGCCGAGCGCTATTGGGGCGGGCGCCTGTTCGGCGCGAGGCGATGCCGCGACTGGCCGTTCGCCAGACGACTGGTCTACTTCGGCGGCTCCGCCCTTGTCCCGTTCGTGCGTTTCGTTCGCACGCAGGACGCGATCGCGCATGCTCGGAAAGACCGTGATCTGCCGAGATGGACGGCTGCGGCTGTGGCGAGTGGATGCCTACTTTGGGCGTTAGGCGAGGCTGTGGGCTATATCGCGGGCGAAGGCCGGTCGGAAGCACGCATGCTCGAGTACGAGCTGCACAAAGAGCGCTACACATGAGCCTCCAACTCTCTTACGTCGTCGTAACCGACACGTTCGCAACGATCCGCGACGTCGCGCGTGCCGTGCGCGCTTCGTCTATCGCGGCCGATACTGAGCTCATCATCGTGTGTCCCTCCGAACGCGAGCTCGGACTCGGTTCTTATGAAACGACTGGAATCGGCGCCGTCCGTGTCATCGAGGTCGGTGCCGTCATCCCGCTCTCCCCCGCGCGTGCTGCAGGCATCCGCGCTGCGACGTGCGCGCTCGTGTTCGTGGGCGAGACGCATTCGTTTCCCGCAGAGGGCTGTCTGGAGGCGCTCGTTGCCGCGCATCAGAGCGGCGACTACGCCGCGGTGACGCCATTGATCGAAAATGCCAATCCACAGAAGGCGCTCAGCTGGGCCGGTCTCATGCTGACGTATCGGCACTGGCTCGAACCCGCGGCACGCGAAGAGATCACCGTGCTCTCGACGTATAATGCGTGTTTTCGCCGCGATGCGCTTGTGCATTTCGGTGATCGCCTAACGGCAATGCTCGACTACGGGAGCGGTCTCGACGCCGATCTCCGCGCGGGCGGCGCACGCTTCCTCATGGAGCCGGCTGCGCGCCTTTTGCACTTGAATGTGGCAGCGCTCAACGCCTGGCTACCGGAGCGGTTCTTGTCGGGGCGATTCTGGGCACACGCGCGATCGCGAAACTGGTCACTCTCGCGACGGCTCGCCTATGTGCTTGGCGCGCCACTCATTCCGATCATGATCGCCGGCAGAGCAATTCTATCGACGCAGTGGGCGCATAACCGGCACCGAATGCCGCGTGGGACCCTCGCCTTTCTTATAGGTTCGGCGGTTGCAACGGCGGCTGGTGAGCTGGCTGCGTACGTCGCCGGCGAAGGGCGGACGCCGATCTCGCTGGCCGAGTACGAGCTCCACCGAGCGCGATATCTCTAAATGGATGCGCCTCTCCGGATCGGCGTGATCGGCTGTGGCGCTATCGCGACGTCCATACATCTGCGCGTGTTGCGCCGACTACCGGCGGTGCGAATCACCGCGCTCGCGGATCCGGTGCCCGAGGCGCGCGCGCGAGCGGGCCTGCTCGTCCGCAGCGCTGCGCTGCTTACGAGTGCGGACGAACTGCTCGACCGCAGCGATGTCGACGCCGTCGTCGTGGCTGCACCGAGCGGATCACACGCGGCCATCGCTCTAGCGACGCTGCGAAGCGGTCGGCACATCTATCTCGAGAAGCCGATCGCGACGACGCTCGAGGATGGTCAACGAGTAGCCGCCGCCGCGCGCGATGGCGGCGTGGTGGCTGCCATTGGCTACAATTGGCGCTTTCAGCCGCTGGTGGTACGAGGGCGCGAGCTTCTCCGCGCTGGCGTGATCGGCGAAGTACGCGCCGTTCATACGGTTTTCTGTGAGCCTGTGTCCCCCCCTGCACGTGGCTGGAGAGCGCGCCGCGGCGAAGGCGGCGGCGTTCTGCTGGATCTCGGCTCGCACAACTTCGACTTGATCACCTGGTTGCTCGATGCCCGAGTCGAGCGTGTCGACGCGACAGTCAGTTCCATCGCCACGGAACATGATTCGGCGCTCGTTAGGCTCGAGCTGGCGGGCGGTGTGATCGCATCGTCGTTTTTTTCGCTGCGCGGCTGCCGGGCGCACTCACTCGAGTTCATCGGCGAAAGGGGTGTGCTGCGCATGGACCGTCCAGCACGCACGCTTTCACTCCACGGCACGCGCGCGCGTACGAGTAGCGTTGCCCTCATGTCCTGGCGCCTGCGGTCACTCGTGCGGCCGCGAAGCGAGCCATCCTGGAGCACCGCGCTGAAAACGTTCGTCGCCAGGATCCGCGGTGCCGCGGTCGAGCTGCCGACGTTCGACGACGGCCTTCGGAGCCTCGAGATCGTCATTGATGCCGAGCGCTCAGCCTCGGTACGCTGATGCGCATCCTGCTGGTGACTGACTGGCCGGAAGCCGGTGGCGGTGTCGAGACGTACGTGACGCTCCTCGCCCGTGGGCTGCGAGACGCCGGCGATGACGTGCGGTTGCTCACGAGCAGCGTCGGAGGCGGCGCGGCTGTGGCGGATTACGTCGCCTTCGGCTCGCGCAATCCCGCGCTCCAGAGTGTGCTGCAGATCGCGAATCCGGCGGCGGCGCACACCATCCGCCGCGCTGTCGCCGAGTTTGCGCCGGAGGTCGCGCAGGTCCTCATGTTCGAGATGCACCTATCGCCGTCTGTGCTCAGCGCCCTACGCAACGTGCCGACGGTGTTGAGCATCGCTTATTACAAGCCAATCTGCCCCATCGGGCTCAAGCTGCTGCCTGACGATTCGCGCTGCACGGTGCGGCAGGGCGTCGTCTGCTGGCGCGGTGGCTGCACGCCGCTGTTGCACTGGCTGCGCGACCGGCCGCGTTACGCACGAATCGGCCGCGGGATTCGTGGCGCCGCAGCGGTGCTCGCCGTGAGTCGCTGGCTCCAGCGCGAGCTGCACGACAATGGGATCGAGGCGGAGTGGTCGGCCTGGCCGATCGAGCCGCCCAGTGCGCTCTTTCGGCGCGCGCCGGCTGCACAGCCGCTGTTCGTCTTCACGGGAAGGCTGGCGCGCGAAAAAGGGATCGCCACGCTGTTACGCGCAATCGCGAGCGCGCGCGCACAAGGGACTACGGCGCGGCTTCGCATCGTCGGCGATGGACCGTTGCGGCCCTCGCTGCAGCGCCTAACAGGTGAGCTTGGGCTCGGCGATGTCGTCGAGTTCGCCGGGTGGTTACCGGTGGAGCGCGTCGAAGCTCAGCTGGCCGATGCGTGGGCGCTCGTTGCGCCGTCGCTTTGGGCAGAGCCGTTGGGGCTCACGGCCCTGGAGGCCATCGTGCGCGGCATTCCAGTGATCGCGAGTGCCGCCGGCGGACTCGCTGAGACCGTCGAGCACGGCGTGTCCGGACTGTTGTTCCCCAATGGCGACGCCGACGCACTCGCCGACTGTCTGGTGCAGATCGCGTCACGACGCGTAATGACCGACGGGGTGCCTAACGAGGTAGCCAAGCGCCTCCTCGCGCAGCACGATGTCACCCGTCACATTGTGTGGTTACGTGCGCTCTTTGAAGAGGTTGCGGCGTGACTGCGAATTCGACGCCGCGCGCGGTCTCGATTGTCGTGCCGACACGGAATCGGCCGTCGGCGCTCCAGCGGTGTCTTTCGGCGCTCGCTGCGCAGCGCGACGTCGGCCGCCTGGAGATCATCGTCGTCGACGACGGCAGCACAGACGCTCAGGGCGTGTCGGCTGTCGTGGGCGCTCAGCCGCTCGCGCGCCTCGTACGCGCTGACGGTGGCGGTCCTGCCGCGGCCCGCAACGCCGGCGCGGCCGCGTCGACCGGCACGTACATCTGCTTCACAGACGACGACTGCGAGCCCGAGCCCGACTGGGCTGCGAAGCTCGTTAGGGCACTGGAGGCAGGCACAGATGTCGTCGGTGGAGCGACGGTCAACGGTCGCATTGGCGATCCATTCGTTGAAGCGTCTGAGCTGATCGTGCGCGAGCTGCAAGCCTCAACGCACCGACGGCTCGCGGGCAAGGTTTTCATCCCGTCGAACAACCTCGCCTGTCGCCGGAGAGTTGTACTCGCGCATCCATTCGACGAGCGCTATTCGGCACCGGGAGGCGAGGATCGGGCGTGGTGTGCGCGCGTTGCGGCCGCGGGCCTAACGCTCACCCTCGAACCAAGCGCCGTCGTAGCGCACCGCCCGACGCTCGATCTGCACCGATTTTGGCAACAGCACGTGCGTTATGGCCGTGGTGCCTACTATTTCGCGCGGTCGACTCCGGACCGCGACTGGGTCGAGCCCGCTGGATTCTACATGGGCCTGCTGCGCTCCGGCGGACGAACGGGACTGCGCTGCCTGCTCCTGGTTTTGCTTTCGCAGTTGGCGACGACTGTAGGGTATGCGTCCGCGGCGACACACGATCGCCGGCATCCTGGAGGGAAATCGGCGGCTCGTTAGGTGACGACCCGAGCAGCTGGCTTCTCGGCGCGGCACAAGCCATGCGCAATGACTAGGTGCTGGGCTCCACAGCTCGAGGACGTCCATGGTAATGCCACTTCGCGATGACGATACGGACCGCAGAACTGTCCCGATCGTCACGTACGCACTGATTGCGGCCAACGTACTCGTCTGGCTCATCGAACTGGCGAGCGGTGAGCGTTTCATCAATGGCTACAGCACAGTGCCGTACGAGATCACGCACAACACTGATCTGGTCGGCATGCAGACGATTCACGCCGGTAGCGAGAGCGCTTCCATCCGCCTGTATGCGGGTCCGTCGCCGGTCTACCTAACGCTGATCTTCTCGATGTTCATGCACGCGTCGTGGCTGCACATCGGCGGCAACATGCTGTACCTCTGGATCTTTGGTGACAACATCGAGGACCGCATCGGCCACGCGAAGTTTCTCGCGTTTTACGTGATCTGCGGCATCGCGGCGAGCGCTGCACATATCGTATTCGGACCCGACTCGCGAATTCCAAGCCTCGGTGCCTCTGGCGCGATTGCTGGTGTGTTAGGTGCCTATCTCGTCCTCTTCCCAAAACGCAGCGTCAGGGTTCTCATGGGTCGACAAATCGTCAACATGCCGGCGTTCATGGTCCTTGGGCTTTGGATACTGCTGCAGGTCTTCGCGCAGGTGAGCGTTGCCGGAACTGAAGGAGGCGGCGTGGCCTATATGGCGCACATCGGCGGATTTGTCGCGGGGCTCGTGCTCATCTTCCTGTTTGGTGGAAAACGTGTTCCGGCGCCGAGGGAGATCGTGCCAGGAGGATTCTCAACCTGACGGCTTAACGAGCTTGAGCTGTTGAACGATGCGTTCATAACGAGGCTCGCGTCGCAACGACGTGTACATCGGTTCGACCGCGGCGAAAATGAGCCCCACGCCTCGCGTATCGACGGCCCTCTCGAGCCACGTTAGGGCCGTCGGGCGATCACCAAGCGCAGCGTAAATGGCGGCTACTCCTTCTCCCGGCACTGAAGGTCTCGACTCGAGCAGCTGTGCCGCGGCCAGCGCGCGGTCGCGCAATCCGGCGCGCGCGAGAACAAAGCCCGTGATTCCGGACTCATAGCTGCCAAAGCGCACGCTATCTGGCGGCAAGACGGCAAGGGCCTCGTCATGCTTTCCTTGGAGTGAGAGGACGCGAGCGAGCTGCGCACGCGCGATGGGATACTGCGCGTCCAGTTCCAGCGTAGCACGAAGGGCTGCTTCAGCTTCCGGCAGACGTCCCATCCAGCTAAGCGCTGTCCCGATGCGCGCGTTCGTTATGAGCGCGAACGGATCCAACTGGCGCGAACGACGGATCGAAGACAGGGCCTCATCCATACGGCCAAGCGCGACGAGTGGCCACGCCCGGAAAAACCAGGCGACGGCCGACGTCGAGTCGAGCGCCAGCGCTCGCGTCATCGCGCGATCGGCCGCGGGCCAGTCCCACGTATGAAATGTGTGAATGACACCTAACGAGACCCACGCCTCGGCGATCGTGGAATCCAGCGTCAGCGCACGCTGCGCTGCTCGCTCGGCATGTGGAAAAAGCTCCAGTGGTGAGCCAAGGCCGGTCCATGCCATGAGGCTGTACGTATCGGCGAGGCCGGCATAGGCGCGTGCGTATGTCGAGTCGATCGTAAGCGCGCGCTGGAAATGCGACAGCGCCTGCGGCATCGAGAGGGATGTTCGCAGGTCGAAGAAATGGCGTCCTTTGAGGTAGCTGTCATAGGCGTCGGCATTCACTGTATGACGCCCGGCGAGGCGCGTGCGCTCTGCGGGCACGAGGGTAAGGCGCAACTGCTCCGCGATCGTGCCTGCGATCTCCGTCTGCAGTGCAAGCACTGTTCCCCAGTCGCGCTCATAGCGATTGGACCAGAGTCGCTCGCCGTTCGTCGCATCATACAGCGACGCGACGAAGACAACTCGTGTGCGATC
>DATBKN010000012.1:0-4005 GCA_036555845.1 Gemmatimonadaceae bacterium
GACGCCGCATCAAGGTCGACACGTAAGCGCAGGGAGCGCGTATACAAGCAGTATGGCGACGGCCCGGGCTCGATGCCGGGCCGTCCTCACGTTAGTCCGTTCGCATTGTTCGGGCCGGATCGATGAGCGTGGCGCGCCGTGCCGGCACGAGCGACGCCGCAAAGACGACGAGGAACAGCGCCGCGAGCACGCTGCCGATCGTCAAGGGGTCGAACGGCGCCACCGAATAGAGCAGGCTGCGGATGCTCGACGCGAGCAACAGAGCGAGCGGGATGCCTAACATGACACCCAGGAGCGCGACGTGCGCGCCGTCTTTGAGAGCGAGCCACAGCACACCACGGCCCGACGCGCCTAACGCCATGCGGATGCCGAACTCGCGGCGCCGTGCTTCAGTCGCGTACGCGCTCACACCGTACACGCCGATGGCTGATACGGCGAGCGCAACGAGCGCAAACACCATGATGAGTTGCAGCAACATGCGACGTTCGGCGATCGCCGGCGTGCCGCGTCGAAAATCCTCCAGCGTTTTCATGTCCGTGATGAACAGCGTAGGATCCACGCGCTTCACTGCCTGACGGACGCTGGGGATCAAGCGACGTGGATCGCCCTCGCTGCGGATCACGACGGCGCCGGCGCCAGGCCAATGGTCCTGTCGTTGCGACGTATAGAGCGACGGTTGTGCCGTGTCCGCGCCGCCCATGCGAACGTCGCCGACGATTCCGACGACGGTGGACCACGGCTTATTCGCCTCTGGTCGAACGCGAGCGCCAATGGGATCGCCACCGGGCCAGAGTTGTCTGGCGAGTCGTTCACTCACGACGGCAACCGACGGTGCACCATCGACATCCTGCGCGCTGAACGCGCGGCCGCGAATAATGGCAATGCCTAACGCAGCGAAGTAGTCGTCCGAAACAGGCGTGTAGCGCGCGTCAGGGAGGCGTCTGTCCTCGACGGGACGGCCTTCGATGGCGACACCTGCGACGCTGCTTTGGCCAGTCGTGGGGATATTGCCGCCGCCGACAGATATCACGCCCGGAATGGCGCGCAGCTGTGCGTACAGCGACGCGTAATATGCATCCTGCTCTACGTTCGATTGCGGTTTGGAAAAGCGCGGCCGGAAGGTGAGCGCACCTTCCGTGCGGTACCCGAGATCCAGCGTCGACAATCCGTGCAAGACACGCAGAAATAGTCCGGCGCCTACGAGCAGGACCACGGAAACCGCGAGCTGTCCCGCAACGAGCCCAAGACGCAACCGCCGGTTCGATCGTGACGCTGACGCCCGTCCGTTGTCGCTACGCAGCGCGATGCCCGGCACTCGGGTGGCACCTAACGCGGGCACGAGGCTGGACGCGAACGCGCCCGCAATAGCGGCCGCGATGCCAAACAGCAGCACATTGGGCTCCAGGGCGAAGGCCGTACCCGCGGGAAGCGCCGTCGCGGCGAGGGTGCGCAGTGCGACGATGCCAAGCTGTCCCACCGTAACCCCGAGCACCGCGCCGGCGATCGCAAGGACGGCCCCTTCGGCGAGGAATTGCCTAACGAGACGGCGCCGCGCCGCACCTAGGGCGACGCGCACGGACAACTCGTGGCGCCGCGCGACGGCGCGCGCGAGCAGCACTCCCGCGACGTTCGCGCAGGCGATGAGCAGCACGAATGCGGCCGCGCCCATGAGCACGAGGATGCGCGGTCTGGCATCCCCGGCGACTGCGGTGCGAATCGGCACCACGCGCGCGTCCAGTCCGACGTAGGCTGTCGGAGACTCGCTTCGCAGAGTGCGCATCGCCCGATCGATGTCGGCCTGCGCCACTTGTGTCGACACGCCCGGTTTCATGCGGCCGAACAGGCGAAAGGCGCGCACCTGCGAACTGTTCGCGTTGCGCAGAATACTCGTCAAGATCTGCGGCTCAAGGAGCTCGGCCTGCTCGTACGTCGGCAAATGAAAGCCGGGCGGCATAATGCCGATCACGCGGTGTGGCTCAGCATCCATCTCGATTGTGCGTCCCACGATCGCGGAATCAGCGCCGTAGCGTCGGCGCCAGATGCCATCGAGAAGCACGACGACGCTACCACCCGCCTCGGATACGTCGCTCTCTGCAAACGTGCGCCCAATCGCGGCGCGCGCCTGCAGCACATCGAACGCGTCAGGCGTCATGGAGCCGATCCACACCTGCTCACGCTCGTCGTCCAGCGTTAGGGTGGTGTTCCCCATTGAGATAGCGGCGACTCCGCTGAACGACGTCGTTCGCTCTCGCAACGCGATCACTGCCGCGGCGCTGTGCCGCGCTCCGCCGAGCCCGGGCCTGATGACACCGTCGTCGAGAGCGGGCAGCCACACGAGGCTTTCCTCGTTGCCGTATGGTAGCTCACGCAGGAGCATCGCATGGACGACGCTGAACACCGCTGTCGTGGCGCCGACGCCTAACGCGAATGTAAGGAGCACCACTGCCGTGACGCTGGGAGTGCGTGCCAGGGTGCGCAGTGCGATGTGAAGATCTTGTGTGAACTCTTCGATCCAGAACGTGGCACGCACGAGACGATCCGCGGCAACGTCTTGCTGCCCGGCGTATCGCTCCGCGGCTGCGACGTCGCCGAACTCCTCGAGTGCGCGTCGTCGTGCGTCATCCGGCTGCAGGCCTTCCTTCACGAGCTCCGCAGCGCGCTCAGCGATCCAGCCCTCGAGCTCCACGCGGTTTTCGCTCGCGATCTTCTGGCGCGATCGCGTGGGAATGATCGGTTCGTCACGCATTGGCGTCTCTCACGGCCAGCACGCGAGTAACAGCTGCCGCATACCGTTTCCACCCATCCGCCTCGGCCGCGAGTTGCGCGCGCCCTTCTCTCGTTAGGTCATAGATGCGAACGCGCCGCTTGGTCTCCGACGTCCCCCAGCGCGACTTGATCAGTCGTTTTCGCTCCAGCCGGTGCAGGCCTTGGTAGAGGGCGGCCCCTTCTACCGCGAGCTCTCCGCGACTCTTGTCGGCGAGGAACTGCGCGATCGCGTACCCGTGCATGGGCTTCCACGCGAGGGTCTTGAGGATGAGCACATCCACTGTGCCCTGGAGTCGTTCAGAAGGCGTCGCCATTATCAGTGCTCACGTGCTGATAGCTCACCACATGATATATGCGAGTGGGAGGTTAACAGCAAGGCCGCTAAGGACAACCCCTACGCAGTTCAAAAGCGTCTACGGCAAGAACTGTTCGAATGTCGATCCACCTTCCGGTGCTCAGGTCGCCGCGATGCGATTACTTCTTGCCCTTCTCGTTCTGTTCGCGGGATACGTGGGACTCGGAGCCAATCGACAGCGGCAGATCACCGTCGCGCGAGAGGAGCTGCGTTCTTCGCGATTGCCTTCTTCACCGATGGACGAAGGCTCGGTGACGATGGCCTCGCCGAGGGCTTCCGATGGTCATTCATCGGTGCATTCGGCGTGGTGGCTGTTCTCTGGACGTATGGTGCAGCGCGCGCGTGGCGCGCTGAGCGCTTCTAGTAGTTGCCTCTCGTTGCTGGTATCTTCGCCGCACCGCTCGTGTTCTTCCTCCTACGCTTTGAAGCGTGAGCCAAACTGGGCGGCGTCTTTCACAAAAGTAGCCTAACTACTTGTCCAATCATGTGGAGGCACAGCAATGCAAGCACAACTAATCACTTATCAATTAAAAGACATTTCCCAAGCGGAATATTTGAAACAAATGGTTGAACCGGACGCTCCAATTTTAGCAAACGTGAAAGGTCTTATCTCAAAGGTTTGGTTGACGGACGAAGAAAAAAATACTTTCGGTGGCTTCTATTTGTGGGAGAACAGAACTGCAATGGAAGACTTCATGCATTCTGACCTTGTAAAAGCAGTTGTAAGCAGACCGTTCGTAAAAAATGTTTCTTCTGTCGCCTGGGAAGTAAATCAAACAGCCTCATTAATTACTCGGGGACTCAAATAGGAAGTATATCACTTCTAATAAATCCTTGTGCGAACTTCGGGCAGACGCAGTAAAACTTAATTGGTGTATTCAGGT
>DATBKN010000013.1:0-14885 GCA_036555845.1 Gemmatimonadaceae bacterium
GCCGCTCGTATGCAAGCGACCAGCCGTGTCGACGATGACGACGTCCAAACCGCGGCTTGCGGCGGCATCGATGGCGTCGAACGCAATCGCCGCGGCGTCACCGCCTGCCTTTCCACCAACGAATTCAACACCCACTCGCTCTGCCCACACGCGCAGTTGGTCGATTGCCCCGGCGCGAAAAGTATCTCCCGCCGCCAGGAGAACGCTTTTGCCCTCGCGCCGTAGCTGTGCCGCGAGCTTGGCGATGAACGTTGTCTTCCCTGCCCCGTTGACGCCGATTACGACGATGACAGTCGGCGCGTTAGGCGCGAGGCGCAGGCTCGGGTCTGAGTTGCCGCTCAGAAGCGCCTGTTCGACGGCGGCTTGCAGGGCGGCGTGGAATTCATCGTCGCCGCGGACCTCGCCGAGCTTGGCGAGCCGCTCAACGTCGGCCACCATGCGCAACGTCACGTTGACGCCGAAATCGGCATCGAGCAGTACTTCCTCGAGGTTCTCGAGCGAAGCCTCGAGCGCGCGCTTGGCGCCCGGACGAGCGACGACCGTGAGGTCTGCCGAGACGATGTCTTTGATTCGCTGCCACAGCGAGCGCTTGACGACATCGCCCGAGCGGCGGAAGAGCCTTGTCATGTCCTTCCAAAGGTAGCGCGCGCCGGCTTGCGCGCGTACCGGATCAGCGCAGGCCCATCCGGCGTCTCACGATCCACTCCGCGCAGAGTCCTGCGATCGCCACCGCAAAGAGCCACCCGGCGTTCCGAGCACGTGGGGCGTCGCTGGTGGCGGCTGTCGTGCCCACAGTGCCGCTCGCGACTGTAACACGGCGAGGGTACCACTCGCGCGATGGATTGACGACGAGCAACGAGGATCCGCGGTCGCTCCTGGCATCGTAGATCCCTTCGTCGAGCGGTGCGGTTTCGACGACGTCGGCCGCAGCCCCGAACGTCAGCGTGAGTGTGTCGACCGAATTCACTCCGCGTTTGGAGAGCATAACGCGAACGATGCTGTCGGCAGCCGATCCACGTCGCCATGCGATCGGCTCGCCGGCATGGAGTAAAGCTGACACGGGAACAGCTGCACGGATGTCGCTCGCGCCCGTCGCTAACCAGTCGGCGAGACTCCCCCAAAGTGCATTGAAAGCGTCTGCGGCCGCTCCACCACGCACACGCCAGCGCGCGAAACCCGCCGCGCCAACGACGACGACGCGACGCGGCCGTTCGATTCCGGCGATTGCGACGCGACGCTCGAGCCGTCGCGCGCGTCGTGTTTCCAGGATCTCGAAGGTTCCCTGGAGTGGCGCGTCGGTAACGTCGAGCGGCGGCAGTGAATCCCACGCGATCCCGGAGAGTGCTGCGGCGATCGGCGAAGGCGGTGCCGCCGTCGCATACCATTCTCCCGACGAGCGATCGGACGACGGGGGCGCGAAGAGCAGCAGAGCGGCTCGCGTTAGGTCGCGCGGCGCGCCGAAGATCGCAGTGTCACCGTGAATGATCGCGAGCGGTGCGCTTTTGAGCGCATTGCGCACGTCGTCTTCTGTTGCCGGCGTGAGCGCGCCGTCGATGCGCCACGTGTTCGGCGCCACACGCAGATATCCGCGCGTCGGTAACGCGAGACTTCCGCGCAGCACGAGGAGAATCTCGCGCGCGTCCAGGTCCGGAGATGTCGAGACGAGCACAGCGCCGGCCGCGGGAGCGAGGTCGATCGCCATGGCGAGCGTGTCGTTGCGCGTCGCGGCGTCGCCCGGCGCCGAAACGATGGCGCGCAGAATCCCGGCGCCGGCGGGCCCCGTCACGGCGATGCGGCGATTGACCACGCGCTCCGCGTTAGGCACCAGCGAATCGAGCGGCAGATCGGCGTTGACGTGCCCGTTGATGTCCAGCGTCAGGCGCGCGCGGGAGACGCCGGCGGCGGCCGTCGCGACAGTAATGCGCACCTCGATCGAATCGCCGCTCACGATCGTGCGCGGCGCATCGAGCCCGGTGACGGCGACGTCAGGCACGGTGCGGGCCGATGCGACGACGACTCGCGAGCCGGCCGGGAGGGTCCGCAAGGCATCGGGATCATCGATCTCGCCATCCGTGAAGACCACGAGCGGACGACCGGCGACGAGCGAGCGCTCCACGGCTTGCCGCACGCGCGACGCCCGATCTCCCGGCCGGGCTCCGGCGCCTAACGGGCGCACGGAATCGCCGAACGCGAGGAGGTCATCCGCGCTGCGAACGGCGCGTCGCGCCTCGCGCAGGACGCTGTCGAATTGGACGCTATCGCGTCCGCGCACCCAGCTGAGCGAAACGTCCATCGCCACGAGCGGCGACGAGCGGCCCCGCGCGCCAATGAGCACGTTGAACAGCAGCGCGAGCGCGGCGGTGATCGCGATCCCGCGCAGCGCCGCAGGCACGTATACGTTGTGCGTGCTCGTGCGCAGCTTCGCGTATGACGCCGCGACAGCTGCGGCACCGCCGAGTATCGCCAGAACCCAGGTTAGCATGGGTGAATGCTAACAACGCGCACGTATTCCGAAACGCGGCGTTCGATGTCGATCATGTCGTCGGTCGCCGGGGTGTCCTGCCGGCGAACGCGCAAACGTCAGACTATTGACCGACAGCGACGAGCGTATCGCGAGTCAGGCCGCGGTCGAGCAAGGCCATGAGCAGCGTCCTTGAACGCATGAAATCGGCGCGCTCACGCACATCGAGCGGCTTCCCCTCGACGCGCTGGAGCGCGAGACGCGGATCGCGCTGGGCACCGCCGACGAGGATCTCGAAGTGCAGGTGCGCGGCGGTCGCCAGCCCCGTGTGGCCAACGAACCCGATCGTCTGGCCGATGCCCACGCGATCGCCTCGGCTCACGCCTTTGGCGAACGCGCGCATGTGCCCATAGCGCGAGACGTATCCATTGGCGTGCCTAACGTCGATCGCATTGCCGTAGCCACCCATCCGCCCGGCGAACGTGACGACGCCATCGCCGATCGAGCGGATCGGCGTCCCTTCGGACGCCGCGTAGTCAGTCCCCGCATGCCGACGCCACACGCCGAGTATCGGATGCTTGCGCATGCCGAAGCGGCTCGAGATGCGGCGGAACTGCAGCGGCGCGCGCAAGAACGCGGCTTCGAGTGACTTGCCGTTTTGATCGAAGTAGCGCGAGCGGCCAGCTGCCGACACTTGCCGAACCGCTTCAGTCGTTTGACTCCCGGTCGTAAATGTCAGTACGAGGACGTCGCCCACGCGCGTGCCACCAGCTGGACTGATTTCGCGCTCGACGAGGACTTTGAACACGTCCCCGCCGCGGAGGTCGCGGCTCATGTCGTAGCGATACTCGAGAATGTCGGCGATCGCCCACGCGAGTGACGCGCGCGCGCCTGACGAGAGAGCCGGCGCTGCGCGATCTATCGCGTCGTACAGGTTCGACTGTATGGAGCCGGTGTACGCGACTGTGTCGCGGGTCCACGGAATGCGCTCCTCTTGGCTGGTCCAACCGGTGTCCGTTCGAACAAGGCGCAGATTGCGATCGTCCGAGAGGCGGAGCACGACTTCTGACGGAAGCGAGTCGGTCTCTGCCTGACGCGATGCGACCTCCATTCCAGCCGGAATGCGACGATCGTCGAGCGTAGTTGCGGAGCGCAGCAGCGCTTCAGCGCTGGCAACGGGGACGCCAACGCGTGCGAGGAGCGCTGTGAGCGCCTCGCCTGCCCCAAGGGTATCGACACGCGAGCGCCACGCGGGGGCATGGCGCTCGATCACCTGGGCAACGTTCTGGTTAGGCAGTTGCGGGCGATAGGCTACGACCGCGACCGCCAGCAGCGCCACCGATGCGTAAACGGCAGCGCGAACCATCCACGGCTTCAATCCATCTGTCTCCGAATAAAGGTCGGGATCTCCATGTCGTTGAGCTCTTGCTCACCCGCCACGGGCCCCTGTCCTACTCCGCCCACGCCTCGAAGTTGCGATGCTTGAGCACTAGCAGGACGACGGACCGTCTCGACTGGTTGCACCGGCCTCGGAGATACAGGTGTGGCGCTCCGAGCGCCACCCCTTTGGTTGATCGGGATCACACCTTTTGCGGTCAGCGGCGCGTGGTGCTCGTGCGTCGCAGTCATTGTGCCTATCGCGCGGTCGAAACCCGTCGCGATGACGGTGACGCGGATCTCGCCCTGCATCGCCGGCTCGTGGACCGCGCCGAAGATGATCTCGGCGTCGTCACCCACCGCCTCGTGGATGACTTCATTGATTTGATGAACTTCTCCCAATGTCAGATCGCCACCGCCGGTGATGTTGATGAGGACACCCGTCGAACCGGAGATGGAAATGTTGTCGAGTAGCGGGCTGGCGATGGCCTGCTGAGCGGCCTCGGTCGCCCGGCTCTCGCCGCGTCCGATGCCCGTGCCCATGAGAGCCGACCCACCGCTCTGCATCACGGTGCGGACGTCGGCGAAGTCGACGTTTACTAATCCGGTCACACTGATGAGCGACGAGATGCCTTGCGTCGCGTGCAGCAGCACTTCGTCGGCCTTTTTGAGCGCGTCCTGGAAGGGGATGCCTTTGCCCACGACGGCCAGCAAGCGTTCGTTAGGCACCACGATCATGGTGTCGACGTGCTTGCGCATCTCATTGATGCCCATTTCGGCCTGACGCATGCGCTTGCGGCCCTCGAACAGGAAGGGCCGCGTGACGATGCCGACAGTAAGGGCTCCCACTTCCTTTGACAGTTCGGCGACAACTGGGGCAGCACCCGTCCCCGTGCCGCCACCCATTCCGCATGTCACGAAAACAAGATCCGCGCCTTGCAGCGCACGCGAAACCTCTTCTCGGTTTTCTTCGATTGCCTGGCGGCCAATGTCAGGACGCGCTCCGGCGCCGAGTCCGCGCGTGAGCTTCTTCCCGATCTGAATCTTGACGTTCGACTTGGAGGTCAGGAGCGCTTGCGAATCGCAGTTCACCGAGATGAACTCGACGTTCGGCAGCTGGTCCTCGATCATGCGATTCACCGCATTGCCGCCACCACCACCGACGCCAACAACCTTCATCTTGGCGCTCTGCGTTACGCTATCCTCGAGCTCGAAGATCATCGGGGAACCCACTCCACATTGATGGCGTGATCGGATGAAACGGTGAGAAGTGCAACGCGCAGCGATGCATAACGCCGCGTCGAAAAACGCGCGCCACGAATATAAGACATCAAGTGGAAATTGCGAGGAAACTCACACTCGCATCGCGCGCAGAATTTTGTCCACAATCACTGCGAGCGAGAATGTCTGTGATGTGCGCTGCTTAACGAGTAGTGTGATGAAGAACTTCATCAAATGCGAAATTCATTTGGGTGCGTGAGACATCACGTGATATGCCACGTGCTCAAGGATCAAAACAAGGAGCTTTGGGTGACGCGTTCCGAGTGCCGAGTGTCGAGCACGTGTCGCTCACGAGTTTGTGGCTCCGTTTTTTGCAATCGAATAGTGGTCTGATCAAAAAAAAGCAGAGCTGTTTGCTCTGCTCAGTGTCTATTTCTGCGGTGAGCTTTTCTTGCTCTAGACTCGGCACCCGAGACTCGCAACCCAAAGCTCCTTGTTTTAGAAAAAGTCTTGCAACCAAGTCCGGACGCGAGTGACCAGCTTATCCATCCCGGGACCGGTGAGTTGAAGCTTACGCCCGGTCGTGACACCTGCTCCGATGGCCGCTCGACTCGCTGCATACAGCGCGAGTCCAGCCACGCACGCAAATCGCGGTGACTCGACTGTGTCGACAAGACCGCCGATGTTTTCGCGCGGAACACCAACGCGCACACCTGTTCCAAAAACATCGGCTGCAAGCTCCGCGACCCCGGGCAGCTCAGCGACGCCGCCGGTGACAACGACTCCAGCGCTCAAGCGATTTGCGAAGCCCGCGTCGTCAACGTTGCGGCGCACGAGATCGAAGATCTCGTCGGTGCGCTGATGGATGATGTGCGCGAGCAGCTCGCGTGGAATCTGACGCTGACCCTGCGCCGCGGTACTTGGCAACTGAATCACTTCGTCCTGCGGAACTAGCGGCTCGTATGCGCAGCCGTAGGTCTCCTTGATTCGCTCGGCGTCGCTCTGCGTAAGTCCGAGACCCTGCACGATGTCGTTCGTGACGTTGTTGCCGCCGTACGGGATCGTCGCGAGGTGTCGGATCTTTGCCTCGTGAAAAATCGCGATGTCCGTCGCGCCGGCTCCCATCTCCACCAGCAAGACGCCGAGCTCCTTCTCGTCTTCGGTCAACACGGCTAAGGCGCTTGCGAGCGGCTCCAGCACAAGCTCGCGCACCGTGTAGCCCGCGCGTTCAACGGCTTTTCGCAGGTTCAGCGCCGGCGAGCTTCCGATCGTCACGAGGTACATCTCGGTCTCGAGCCGCGTGCCGATCATACCGATCGGATCCCGAATGCCCTGCGCGCGGTCGACGGTGTACTCCTGTGGAATCGCGTGCAGTAGCTCGCGGTCTTGAGGAATTGCCTGAGCGCGTGCGACAGAGTTCGCGCGATCAGCATCGGCGCGCGTGATCTCATCACCCCCGATCGCCACGATTCCTTTGCTGCACATGGCCTGCACGTGCTCGCCCGCGATTCCAGCGTACACCTCAGTCACCTGTACGCCTGCGATTCGCTCAGCATCCGTAATCGCCTTCTTGATGGACTGCGTCGACTCTTCGATGTCTGAAACGACGCCGCGGCGCATGCCGGTTGTGCGCGCCTGACCGACGCCGATCACTTTGATTCCTGGATGCCTTGGAAGTTCTCCCGAGACTTCGGCGATAATGGCCGTTGTCTTGGCAGATCCGATGTCGAGTCCCGCGACGATTCTGTCGGCGTTCATTGCAGTCTGACGATTACGCGTTCGCTGAAGCGCAAGTCAAGTTCGACGTATTTCACTCCGCGGCGCACTAAGTCCTCCTCGACCGATCGCACTTCGGCGAACCGATCTGCTGGAATAGTAGAACGCACGCGCACTGGGAGTGAGGAGAGAAACACGATGGCCTCATCTCGTCCAGTCCTCGCTACTTCACTCACTCGCGCGTACGTCGCGGGATCGATTCGTTTGAGATCTCCCAGTAAGCGAAGAAGCGAAGTGTCTGCACGCGAAAGAATTGGCAGATCGACATCAACTCGCGTGGGATCGAGCGGTAGCACACGCGCCTCTTCGTCGTAGGCTCGAAGTCCCCCGCCCTGCGAAGGTGCGAGCGCGACTGGTGTGACCTCATCGACGGTGACGATCACAGTGCTCGGCAGGCGTCTACTCAATCGCACGGAGCGAATCTGGCGATGCGATGCGATGCGCGCCGAGTAGGGACCGAGCGCGTCCCAGATAGAGACCGTCGTGTCGATCTGCATTTGGCGAACGAGCGCACGTCCGTCGAGATAACGAACGCCGCGCACGACAACACGCCTGACGTGAAAGAAATCGAGGGGCCGCAGAACGAGGGGCACCCAGAACAGCGATCCCAACAGAACAATCGCGAGCGCCGACAGACCGATCGCGCGCTTTTGCGTCTTGAGCCAATCGATCGCGCGCCCGATCACTCGTGGCCCTCACGCAATCGTTCGAGCAGCTCACGCCCCGTCTTCGTGATATCGCCGGCGCCCAGCGTCAGCACGACATCGCCTTCGGCGGCATCGCGCGCGAGCGCGTCGGCAAGCGCTCCGCGATCGCCGAACCAGGCGATCGTTCCACCCGCGCGTTCGACGGCCTCTTTGACAAGGGCGCTCGTGATGCCCGCGATAGGCTGTTCGCGCGCGGGATAGATCTCCGTGAGAAACACTCGATCAGCTGTAGCCAAGGCCTCACCAAACTCACGCGCAAAATCTCGCGTGCGCGTGTAAAGATGCGGTTGGAACGCCGCGATGAGACGAGAATCTGGGAACGCGTTGCGCGCTGCCGCCAGCGTCGCTCGGATTTCAGTCGGATGGTGTGCGTAGTCGTCGACGACTTTAACACCGCCCTCTTGACCCAATAGCTGAAAGCGGCGCTCTACGCCAGCGAAGCGACGCAGCCCCGGAAGCATCGCGGGGAGCGTGACACCTAACGTCAAACCGCAGGCGATGGCGGCTAGCGCGTTGCGCACGTTATGCATGCCTGTGATCTGCAGATCTACATCACCCAAGCACTTTCCGTCGAAGTACAGCGCGAACAGCGCACCGCGCGGCGTGAGCTGAACCGAGTCGGCGACCACGCGCGCGTCGCTGTTCTCGACCCCGTATCGCATGACTTCAGCTCCTGACGTCACCTTGAGTTGATCGGCGCCAGGATCGTCAGCGCAGAGAACAATCGCTCGTGCTGGCGACAGGAATTGCTCGAACGCGCTCTGGATGTCCGCCAGGTCGCGATAGATGTCCAAGTGATCGGCTTCGACGTTCGTCACGACCGCGATCGTCGGTGTCAGCGCGAGAAAGGAGCGGTCGTACTCATCTGCCTCGACAACGAACAGCCGGTCTGATCCCGCGCGCAGGTTCCCGTTCCAGTCTGAGACCCGACCACCGACCAGGCCAGTCGGCTCGAGTCGCGCGGCGGCCAGCGCCTCAGTCGTTAGGACCGTCGTCGTTGTCTTGCCGTGGGTTCCGGCGATTGCGACGACATCGCCCAGGCGCGTCGCTTCGCCAAGCGCTTCGGCGCGCCTAACAATCGGTAGGCCGGCTGCCCGCGCCGCTTCCAGCTCTGGGTGATCCTTTGGCACCGCGGACGTGACGACGAGCATCCGCGCGCCGGCTACGTGATCTGGGCTGTGGCCCGTAATCGCGTTGACCCCGATGCGCGCGAGATCGCGGCGACTCTCCTCGCTCGGACTCGCGTCGCATCCCGTGACGCGCACACCGCGTCGCACCAATAGCTCCGCCAAGCCGGTCATTCCAGCACCGGCTATCCCAACGAAGTGGATCGGCCGAGGGTCGGATGCGTCTAGAAGAGACATTTAAGCTGGCAGCAGCTGTCAGCTGTCGGCGGTCAGCTGACGGCTGACAGCTTTAGTTGAATTGAGCAGGCTAAGTATCCGTGTAGCAATAGCATCGGCGGCATCAGGTCGTGCTCTTTCTAGAGCGCGACGCGCCATTTCATCACGTGCTCGAGCATCGTGCGCCAGTCGCGTCACGACCTCACCTAATTGAAGTCCCGTCGTCTGTTTTTGGTCGATGCGGATCGCAACACCAGCCGCCTCCAGTGCCTTGGCGTTCGCCGTTTGATGATCGGCCGCCGCCGTTGGAAGCGGCACGAGAATCGAGGGAATTCCCCACGCGCACAGCTCGGCTGTTGTCATCGCGCCGGCGCGGGTGAGCGCGATGTCGGTCGCTGCATACGCGTCAGCAATCGGCGAGAGGTATGGCCGGATAGCGACGCGATTCGATGCCAGGTGTGCATAACGATCATAGTGATCCTTCCCCGTCGCCCAGATCACGTGCACGTCAGACGACGCGTGCGCTGCACCGGCGAGCCAGCCGGCGATGAGATCATTGAGTGCCGCTGAACCCTGGCTCCCACCGAACGCGAGCACCACCGGACCAGCGCTCGATGCGAAGCCCCACTGCGCGCGCGCTTGGTCGCGAGATGGTCGGGCCGACGGAGGAGGCGGCGGCTCGATCGGGTTTCCCGTGTCGAAACAGCGACTGCGAGCGCCTAACGGCAGGGACCGGGACGCTTCGGGGAAGCCCAGGTAGATCTCGCGAGCGAAGCGGCTGCCCATTTTGATCGTCTGACCCGCGAACGAGTTCTGCTCCTGCAGCACGAGCGGCGTACGTGATGTCGCAGCGTAGGCGATTGTCGCTCCTGCCGCGTAGCCGCCCGTCGCGACAACGAGCCGCGCCTGATGTTGCCGCGCGATCGATTTGATGGCTTGCCAGCCGACGAAGACCGACCACAAGGTGCGCCCGTTTTTCCATGGGGCGCTGCGATACAATGGGTGCAGGTCGAGGAGGATATGCGGGAAGCCGGTGCCGGGAAGCACGTCGTGCTCTACGCCGCGCCGAGCCCCGATGAAGAAGGGCCGCACGTTAGGCTCGCGCCTTACGAGCGCTCGCGCGATGGCAAGCGCAGGATAGAGGTGTCCACCGGTTCCGCCGCCGGCAAACAACACGTTCACGGCGGCGGTTCCCAACCACTCCACCGCGGATGGACGCGGACACTTCGCGGACTCACATGGAGACTGCTAAAGAAACCAAGGGCGTTCGCGTGTGTCCGTGGTGTAGCCGCGTGGGTCCGCGGTGAAGCTATTGTCACTGATGCTTATGCCGGAGACACAAGTGGATCCGTCGCCGCCGCACCGTGAACTCGCTCTTTGGAGCTTCCGATGTTCACAAGAATCCCCGTCATGAGGAATGACAGCAGCAGGTTGGAGCGTCCGTAGGAAACGAACGGCAGTGTGAGCCCCGTGGTCGGGAGCAATCCGATGACGACGCCGATGTGCAGGTACGCCGTAATCGCCATCGTTACCGTTAGGCCCACAGCCACCAGCTGCAGAAACGGCGAGCGCGCGTTGCGCGCGATGCGCATCCCGAGGTACGTGTAGATCGCGTAGATAACGACGAGGAAGAGCATACCGATGAAGCCCCACTCCTCGCCCACGTTGGACGCAATGAAATCAGTCTGTCCAAAGGGGATGAACCCGTATGCCTGACGACCGTTGCCGAAGCCGTTGCCGAGCAATCCCCCCGAGCCCACGGCGATGAGCGATTGCTTCAGCTGATAGCCGATGTCCTGCGCCGTGGTTGGATTGAGATACGCCAATACCCGCTGCATGGCGTATTGCAGTTCCTGGAGTTTGCTCCACAGCACAGGGGTCGCGATGATGCCAAGCGCCACGAAATGGCCGATGCGGACGCCGCCGGCGAAGAGGATGATCGCCATGACGAGCGTGTACATCATCGCGACAGAGAGATCCGGCTGAAAGATCGCCAGAAGACCGAGCGCACCGACGACGACGAGAAACGGCAGCAGACCCTTCGTTAGGCGCCGCATGCCCTCCGGCCCCTTCTTTACGAGCAGCATGGCCGTCCAGACGACGATCGCCAGTTTCCCGAGCTCAGACGGTTGCAGCGACGTGCCCAGGAGGAACCGGCGAGATCCGTTCACCTCGGGCGCGATGCCGCGCGTGAACGGAAGCACTGTCAGCAGCATCGCGAATGCCGTACCGAGCATCAGCGGCCAGGCGAGCTTGCGCCAGCGCTCGGCGTCGACCTTGGCGGCGATCGCAAAGACGACGATACCCGCGCCCATTCCCATTGCCTGGCGAAGGAAATAGTGCGTCGGCGCCGCGCCCTCCTGCATCGCGACGATTGCGCTGGCGCTGTACAGCGTGGCAAGGCCGAAGACCGACAGGACCGCTGTGATGACTGTGAGTCCACGGGCCTCGACTGACATCGCCCAGCGCGTGCGCACATTTGTCGTGTCGGTCATCTGGCTGACCTGGCGAAGGCGGAGAAAGCGGCGCCGCGCTCTTCGGCGTCCTTGAACATGTCCCAGCTCGTCACCGCGGGAGCGAGCAAAATCGCGTCGCCCGGCTGAGCGAGCGCGCGTGCGCGCCGCAGCACTGTCTCGAAGTCTCCCGTTAGGCGTTCGATGCGTGACGACCCCGCCAGGTCCGCCGCAATCTTGTCACCCTCTTCTCCGTACGCAATCACGGCGCGACAGTGCGCGCGGATGGCGTCGCGCAGCCCGCCGTACGATTCACCTTTTCCCCTGCCACCGAGCAGCAAGACGGTTGGCCGAGTCATGTTCTCGATGGCGACACGCGCCGCGAGCACGTCCGTCGCTTTGGAGTCGTTGACCCAAAGCACACCCGCGAACTCTCCCACGGGCTGAAAGCGATGCGGGAGTGGAATCGCCTGCGTCAGCGCCGTGCGTAGTCGTTCGCGAGCGTCAGCGCTGCGGTGTGCCCGATCCGCGACGCTTACGGCCAGCGCAGCCGCCAGTGCGTTCGCGACATTCTGATTCCCGGCGAGCGGCAGCTCCGAGCGCGGCATCAATTCGTCATCGAACAGCATGAGCCGATCATGCTTTTTATCGAGCCAGGCGTGGGCCGTCGACTCGACAGAGTAGCTGTACTCGGAGCCGGGGATTCCTTTCGCCAGCGCGAGCACCTCGCGGAAGTCGGCGTTCACCACGCGCTTGGACTCGGTCGTCGCATTGCGAAAGAGCAGCTTCTTGTCGGCGTAATAGGCGTCGACGTCGCCGTCGTAGCGATCCAGGTGATCGGGGGCGAGATTCGTTAGGACGCCGACGATTGGCGCGATGCTTGGTGTGTCGTGCAGTTGGAATGACGAAATCTCGAGGGCGACCCACTCCGGTTGCTTCTCGCGCAGAGGAAACAGGCTGAGTGGCGTGCCGATGTTCCCGGCATCCTCGGCGTCGAGACCGAGCGACTTGAGGAGCTTGGCGATGAGACTCGTCGTGGTGGACTTCCCTTTCGTTCCAGTGACGGCGATGTAGCGGGTGTTGGGCAGCGCGCGCAGGGCGATCTCCACTTCGCTGAGAATCTCGTTTCCGGCGGCACGGGCCGCCGCCAAAGGGGGGGCATTTGGCGGCACGCCCGGACTCGTGACGACGTAGCGCGCATTCGCCACGCGTGCCACATCGTGCCGCCCGACGTCGACGGCTGCGCCTAACGCCGTGAGCTCAACAGCTGCGGACTCACTTGCGGCCGAGCGACTTGCGTCCGAGGCGTACACGCGCTCCCCTTGGCGGATGAGGAGCTTCGACACCGCCACGCCGCTGCGCGCGAGTCCGATGACAGCGACTTCGTCAGGCACTACCGCAGCTTGAGCGTCGTGAGCGCGAGGAACGCGCACAGGATGCCCAGGATCCAGAAACGAATCACGACTTGCGTCTCAGTCCATCCGGACAGCTCGAAATGATGGTGCAACGGCGCGCGTTTGAAGATCCGGTGTTGTTGCGCGTATTCGAGCCCGTATTTCCGCTTGCGGTACTTGAACGCCACTCGCTGAAGGATCACTGAAACCGTCTCGGCGGCGAAAACACCGCCGACGATCGCCAGAATCAGCTCGCTTTTGAGAAGTAGCGCGACGGCGCCGATCGCTCCACCTAACGCGAGCGCTCCGGTGTCTCCCATGAAGACTTGTGCCGGGTGCGCGTTGAACCAGAGGAAGCCGATGCAGGCACTGACGAGAGCGACGCAGTAGACGGCGAGCTCACCTGCTCCGCGCATGTAGTACAGCTGCAAATACGCACTCGTATCCACTCGGCCCATCACGTAGGCAAAGAACACAAATACGGAGAGCGCGATGGCGGTCAGCCCGGCAGCGAGTCCGTCCAGTCCGTCAGCCAGGTTTACGGCGTTGCTCGTGCCTGTGAGGATGAACGCGACCCACGGCACGTAAATCCATGCGAGCCACGCGGCAGCGGGAACGACGAGCACGTACTTGAAGAAAGGAAGCGTCGTGGACGCGCCGGGTAGTTGCGACGGCGGCGCCAGCCACAGAATCAAGCCTAACAACACTCCGATTGACACCTGGCCCGCCAGCTTGTATCGCTCGACCAGCCCTTCGTTCTTCTTCCCTTCACGCTTCTGTTTGAGCTTGAGGTAGTCGTCGAGGAAGCCGATGCCCCCCATCCAGAACGTGACCAGTAACGCGAGCAGGACGTAGGTGTTCGTCAGACGACCCCAGAGCAGCGTTGCGATGAACACCGCGGCGAGGATGATCAGTCCGCCCATCGTGGGCGTCGTCCCCTTCGCCTTGTGGGTGTCGGGCGTCCCTTCGCGCACAACCTGCTGCGCCATGGCGCTCAGGCGCCGGATGATGGAAGGCCCAACGATGAATGCCACGAGCAGCGCGGTCACAGCAGCCGCGCCTGCCCGAAAAGTGATGTATGTGATCAGCCGCAGCGATGGAAAGTCGTCGAGAAACGGCGTCAGGATGAGATGGAGCACGTGAGAGCTGGGATGTCGTTAGGCTGCTGGCGTGGCCCACGCCTCGATGAATGGTACCAGGCGCTCGAGTCGCACACCGCGGGAGGCTTTGATAAGCAGGACTGCATCCGGCGCCAGCCGCGGCGCGAGCTGCGGCCAGAGCGTTTCGGCCGTATCAGCGACAACGACGCGGCCATTGAGGTTCCCGAGCTGCCGGAACGCGCGCGTGAACTCGCCCACGGCCGCCACGACTCCCGCTGACGACCGGAGCGCTCGCTCCGCGATCTCGCGATGATACGCGTCGCTGTGCGCGCCCAACTCGAGCATCGAGCCGATCACGAGGACGCGCTGGCGGCTGGTCTTGAGCGTGTCGAGTAGTGTGATTGCTTCGCGCATCGATGCCGGATTCGCGTTGTAGGCGTCGTTGATCAGCGTCGCGCTCCCGATCGTGCGCCATACGCCGCGCATCGGAAGCGGAGCGACGGAGGCGAGCCCGCTCGCGGCCCTTTCGCGCGGAACGCCACATAACTCGGCCGTGGCAACCGCGAGCATGGCGTTGCGCAGCATGTGGACGCCGGGGATCGCCAGCTTTACGCTGCAGTCACCGAAGGTCAGCGTTCCGAAGCCGTCGTCGCCCATCGAGTAGCCGTTAGGCATCACGTCGCCGGAGTCCAATCCCGCGCTCACGACTCGGCCGGCCAGCCGTTGTGCGGCGGCCCCGATCTCGGGCTGCGATGCCGGCGTGACGGCGACTGCCGCGCCGCGACATATGGACACTTCCTCGCGCAAAACCCCCGCGATGTCACCGAGTCCCTCGAGATGCTCCTCGCCGACCGATGTAACGATCGCCACGGTCGGTTCAATAAGAGCGCCTAACGCTGCGACCTCGCCCGGATGGTTCGTCCCCACCTCGACGATCGCCATGTCGGCCGCATCGGAAAGCGCGAGCAGTGTGAGCGGCACGCCGACGTGGTTGTTCAAATTCCCGCGCGTGGCGTTGACTTCGAACGTTGTCGACAGCGCGCCGTTGACGAG
>DATBKN010000014.1:0-4936 GCA_036555845.1 Gemmatimonadaceae bacterium
TGCACTTCTTTTTTATCGATCTTGACCCCCACCGTGCCGAGATACTTTTCGGAAAAAATCGAGTGCACGTAGCGCTGCACCAGGCACGTTTTCCCGGTGCCGAATACGCCGACCATGCAAATCTTCTTTTGCAGCATTCTATTCGGGTCGTGATCGCACGGTTGTCACCTCGACGCTGAACGCCACGCTCCGGTTGATACGCGCGCGCCGCGCCGGGTCGCTATCGTCGAGCGGATTATCCGTCGCGATTGGCTGCCCCGCAACGATCTCACGCGGGATGCCAAACGACAACAGCCCACGCGATACGCGATCGACGCGCAATTGCGCGAGGCTCCGGTTCGTGCTGTCGGCTCCCGTGGGATCCGTCCGACCAAATAGCCTAATGCGCATGGTAACGCCGGCCGATGAGACAGCATTCCTGAGCCGCTGCGCCGCCAGGGCTACCCCGCGTAATTGCCCGGCACCAGTCGGCGAAAGTTGAGATGAGCCTGCGTCGAATAGGACCAACTGCTGCTCGATCGCACGACGAAGCGAGTCGAGAGCGGGAGTAAGCGTCGCCTTGACGGCGGAGAGATCGAGGCGGGTCACACCGATTGGAAGCGTTGCCTCTCGCACGCGCGCGAGCCAGTCCACGGCCGCCGATCCACCTAGCACCAGCGTATCGCCGCGCAGATCCACGCTGGCTGAAGCAGGCACTGCCAGCGATCGTCGCGCTCGCGTTGCCACCATCGCAGAGTCCAGCGCCAAATAGGAGTCCCACCGGCCCGTCATGGCGCGTGGCGAGAAGCCGGCGGCCGCGAGTACGACCGAGGGGTCGCGCGCCAGCGGATCCTTGAGACCGTTGAAGCGCCACCCACTCCATCCGCGCGACGCGTCCACAACGACGATGCCAGGTTCCGCATCGAGCGTTCGCAGCGCGCGCTGCCAGTTGACGCGAGCGCGTATCGTTAGGCCCGCCGCGAGCAGCAAGATTACCGCGAGGGGAAGCGCCCAGCGCAGCCATGCCGTTGTTCCACGCGCGGCATTTCGCTGGGTCGACAATACGGTCTCGAGGCACTCCTCGAGAAGCGGCCGTACGGGCTCGAAGACCGACGCGTCCCCGCGATAATCCGCGAGCTGGTGCGCCCAATCCAGGTGAACCCGCTCGAGTGTGCTCTGCAGCCGGAGCGTCAGCGACTCGGGGGCCGTGCCTCGGACCACGGCAGCGAGAAGCGCGCGCGGTCCCGCTTCGAGGTGCACCGTGTGCTCACCCACGGTGAAGGTGCGCAGCGTGGCGCCCTCGTTAGGCCTGAACGAGTCGTGCACGAAGTCCTGAATCGCCGTGAGCATCGCCGAGATGAGGTCCGCGTGCGGTGCGTCGAGATCGGCGGCGGTTACATGACTGAGCAGGAGACCCGTCTCGGCGTGAATCAGGAACACCTGCTCCACGCGATACAGCAGCGCGCGTTTGATCACGATCTGTGCGTATGGCACACCGGTGCGCCACGCCTCGACGCGCCACTTGAGACCGCGGATGGAAAGACTGCTTTCGACTGCGCTGTTGATGGATCGGACCAGCGCTCCCATCGTTTCAGCGATCGCCTTGCGAATCGCCGGCCCTAAAACGGGGAAGATCGCGGCGGCCACTTCGCGTGGGTTGCGGCGCACCGATTCGTGCAGCGCCGTTTCGACGGTGGGCGCGAGCGCTCGTCCCAGCGCGCGATCGCGGCTCGCCCGCAGCGCGATCGCCTCCGGCAGCTGGTCAGCGAGCTGCGCCGACGTTAGGCGCATCCCGTCGAGACGAGTGGCGAGCTCTCCGAGCCTGCGCTGTTCGGGACCTACGAGGAGCTGGCGCAGTGTGGCAAAATCCCCGTTAGGCACGGCGCCATTGCCCGCTCCAGGGGACTCATCGCCAGACTCGCGATCCGCGATGACGGGACTATCCGGACCGACCGGCCGCTCCAAATCCTGTGACGGCGGACCCACGGGTCGCTCGGAGTTCATCGGCTGCTTCGCCGCTGCGGACTACGCGCGCGGGTGGCCCTTCCCGCTCGCGCGATGATTCCCCGTCAGTTTCGACGCCATATCGGTCAGCGCGGATGCGAGCGCCGCGGTGTCCAGCTTCTCCGTGCGCAGCGCGGTGGCGGAACGATCCAGCTCCGCGGAAATCTTTTGCGCGGTTCGTGAAAGCTCGGCGGAGAGGGCCGCGCCTTGCTTGATCAGCTGGTCGCGCAGCTCCGCGTCGGCGAGACCTGCGGCCTCTTCGAGCTGCTGCTGCCGGCGATCGAAGTTCTTGCGAGCCTCATTGAAATCGGCCGCGAGCGCCTTGAGGTCTTCCGCTCGCTTGGCGCGTTCCTCCTTGAGACGATCGGCGTGCCCAGCCAGCTCCTTCTTGATAGAGACTTCGAGGTCCGAGAGCTTGCGCTGAAAGTCGTTCTTGATCGCCGTCTGCTCTTGAAAAAGCCGTTCCTCGAGACCGCGCAGGCGCGAGTCCACCATTCGCATTTGTCCGCCGAACAGGATGTCGCGCACCTGGTCCAGGCTTTCCGGCCCAGGTGGACCGTCGGCCGCTGCCCCGTTTGCAGGTTTCGATTTCTCGGCCGAGCTCTTCGCCATATCGTCCTCGCTGATACTGAACGTGATCCCAGCTTGTGTTCGCACCCGAGACCATCGGGAAGCGGAGCCCCGGGCGCAAGGCCCTCAGAGCGAAGAGTGACACTCGGCGTGTCGAAGCACACGCGTACCGGCCCACCCGTGCCGGAGGAGAGGTGGGCGCGCACGCGAGGAGCTAAGCCGGGGCAGAACGGGCGCCTCGGCTCCTCGTTAGGTAGATCGCTGGGAGAATCGCGCCCGGCTGGCTCTAGGCTTTCTTTTTTAGCATCGCGCCGACCAAGGAAAGCAGGGCTCCCACGACCGCGGATGAACCCAGCTCCGCACCTGTGCTTCCGCCGAGCGCCGGCCCGAGCAACTGCCCGCCCCCAATTCCACCGATAGCCCCCAGTATCGTGTTGAGCACAGGGCCAAGGCTGCGGGCCTTTGCAAGTGCTCCACCCACATTCCCACCCACGGCGCCGGACACGAGCTGCAACAAAAGCGCAGTGAAGTCCATCGTCGCTCCTGGTGAAAGGGCTTATGCCGCTGTGCGCACTAACTTGATCTCTCGGGCGGCGAGCGCAAGCTGAAGCCTTCTAGGCGAACCGCTCGCCGTGCGCTGGAGCCATTTTCACGCTGAAGTGCCTCAGTGCACGCGGCTGTTCTACGATCCGCATCCCCCTGAGCAACCCTCTCCGCGCGAACACGTGCGTGACGACTTCGGCGACATAGTCGACGTGACTCTGCGTGTACACCCGGCGCGGGAACGCCAAGCGTAACAGCTCCATCGCCGCGGGCTTCTCACTCCCGTCCGGCTGCAAACCGAACATCACCGATCCGATCTCCGCTGCGCGAATCCCACCCTCCAGGTACAGCGCACACGACAGCGACCACGCAGGGTATTCGTTAGGCGCGATGTGCGGGAGCATCGCCCGGGCATCGAGGTACAGCGCGTGCCCCCCAGGCGGTTGCATCATCGGCACGCACGCGGCGCCTAACTTCTCGGCGAGGTACTCGATCGATCGGATGCGGTAGCGGAGATACTCGTCGCTCAGCGCCTCACGCAGCCCGACCGCGATCGCTTCGAGGTCGTAGCCCGCAAGCCCGCCATAAGTCACGAACCCTTCAGTGAGGATCAGGTTGTTGCGGCAACGCTCCGCCAATCCATCGTCGTTCATCGCGAGGAAGCCGCCGATGTTCGCCATGCCGTCCTTCTTGGCGCTCATCGTGCACCCCGCGACCTGCGCGAACATCTCCTGCGCGATCTGCATCGGCGCGACGTTGGAGTAGCCCTCCTCACGCAAATGGATGAACCAGGCGTTCTCCGCGAAGCGGCATGCGTCGAGGAACAGCGGCACGCCGAAGCGCTCACAGATCGCGCGCGCACCACGGATGTTTGCCATGCTCACTGGCTGGCCGCCGCCAGAGTTGTTCGTCACGGTCATCATGACGACCGGAACCCGCCCCGGATTGTCCCTGAGAACCTGTTCCAGCGCCAGGAGGTCCATGTTCCCTTTGAACGGATGCAGAGCGCGTGGATCACGCGCCTCTTCGATCGGGATGTCCAGCGCCACGGCACCGCGATCCTCGATATTCGCGCGCGTCGTATCGAAGTGCGTGTTGTTAGGCACGATGTTGCCCGGCTTGAGCATCGCGGTGAAGAGAATGCGCTCCGCCGCACGACCCTGGTGCGTTGGCAACACATGGCGCAAACCGGTGATCTCATGCACCACACTAGAAAACGCATCAAATGACCGCGCGCCGGCGTACGATTCGTCGCTCTGCATCATGGCCGACCATTGATTCGCCGAGAGCGCTCCGGTTCCCGAATCAGTCAGGAGATCGATCAGGACATCTCTGGAGTGGAGCTGAAAGACATTGAAGTGCGACGCGCGCAATGCAGCCTCGCGCTCCTCGCGCGTCGTCTGCCGGATCGGCTCGACGGAGCGGATGCGAAACGGCTCGATAATCGTGTGAGCAAACATGTCAGCGCGTTAGGCTGGAATGGCCGCGTCCTTGTGGCACAATGGCTCAAATCGCGCCTGAAAGAAGCGTAAGAACTTGGGCTCGTAGATCATGCGCAGACCGCGCGCGGAGTCACGCGCGTCGAAGACAGCCTTCACCGACTCCGCCACGACGTCCATGTGCGCCTGCGTGTATACACGCCGCGGAATGGTGAGCCGAGTGAGCTCGAGCTTGGGCCTGTGGTGGTCCCCCGACTTGGGATCACGCCCCGCCGACACGATCCCGCGTTCCATGGAGCGGATCCCGGAATCGAGGTATAACTCCGCTGCGAGCGTCTGCGCCGGAAAAGTATCCCGCGTTAGGTGCGGATAGAAGCGCGCGGCATCGAGGAAGATCGCGT
>DATBKN010000015.1:0-3195 GCA_036555845.1 Gemmatimonadaceae bacterium
GCACCCAGCGGAACGATGCACAACGCATTCCGCGCGAGCGCTTCCTGCCAGGCCCACTCGTTAGGATCCGCAATCGCTTCCGTCCCCGCGCTGCCACAAACAAAGCTCGGGGTCACGGCTTCGCCCTTCACCAGATACAGCAGGCCAAACGGAATGTCGTACTGATTGTCTTCGAACGCGGCCATGCTCGCCCGGCACGCTTCTTCGGCACTTCGTGCATTGGCGTTTCGTTCCGCCAGCGCGCGCAGCGTCTTCAGGCGACGCTCGCCGACGACTCGGCCGCTCGTCTCGCTGACGATGCAGAAGAGACCCCCCACGTCCCCCGATTCATCGCGCACCGGATCATAGGAAACGTCGAAGTACGTCTCTTCCGGATATCCATTTCGTTCGAGAATGAAGAGCCGGTCGCGCGCCCAAAACGCCTCGCCGGTTCGCAGCACGCCGCGGAAAAGGTCACCCAATCCGCGATCCCAGATCTCGCTCCACGCCTCGGCCGCCGGCATTCCGAGCGCGCGCGGATGCTTGGCGCCAAACACAGGCCGGTACGCGTCATTGTATAGCGTGACGAGCTCGGGCCCCCAGAAAAGCACGATCTGTGCTTTTGACGGGAGAAGGATGCTCACGGCACTGCGCAGGCTTTGCGGCCACTGGTCGGGCGACCCGAGAGGCGAGTTTGTCCAGTCGTGCGCGCGCATTAGCGCGCCGAGCTCGCCGCCTCCTTCCAGGAAGGCCGCATCTCGCTGCGCGATTCGCTCGACGCCAGGAGACCGCTCTAAGTTAGTCTCAGGATTCAATTTTCCGATTCAACCACGCGCTGTTCAAAGAGCCTCGGCGTTAGGCCGGAGCCAACACCCAAGCCGCGGATGATTCGGGAGTTAGCACATTCCGCGCCGCGGATCAGGCTGCCGTGAAAACGGCCGCGCCCGCCAGTGGCCTCAGCGTAGCACAGCGCAAACGATTTGCTCGGCACTCCCCTCCATCAAAGGCGACCGATCGAAGGTGCCATGGATCGCCTGCACGGCGAAACCGCTGCGCGCGAGCAGATGCTCGATCTCTGCGCGCAAAAACCAGCGCATGTCGAACGCCTGCACGTAGCGCTGCTCAGTACCAGTGCCATCGCTGACGTAGTAGATCAACTCGACTTCACTGACTTGATCGATGAGCCGCACTCGGGCGACGCGAAATGCGCGTCGCATGGTTCTTCCGTGCGGCAGGATTTGCTGCGGCGTGTCTTCGTGTTCAGCGCTGTCGCTGGACACGAGCCGAGCGAAGTTCGGGTTGAATACGTCGAAAACGAGGCGGCCGCCTGGCGCGAGGTGGCGCGCGACAGCATCCAGAAAGCGCAGCTGGTCGTCGATGCTCGTTAGGTGCTGCACAACGCGAAACGGCGCCGTTATCAGCGCGAAGCGCTCGGCCAGCTCGAATCCGCGGATGTCGCCGCGCGTGAGTCTGATGCGGGTGCGCACGTCTTCCAACTCGTGCGAGATCTTCGCGCGACAGCGCTCCAGCATGTGCGCGGAGCCATCGAGTCCAGTGATCGTGTGTCCCGCTCGAGCTGTAGGGATGAGAATGCGCCCGGTGCCGCAGCCAAGCTCCAATACAGGGCCGCGCGCGGCTGCGGCTTCCTCGACGTAGAACTGAACATCTCGCCGCTCTGCGTAAATCGGCACACTGTCATACAGCGCGCCGAAATCGGGGATATCGTCGTACGACGTGGAGTCAGCGGGCATGGGACGTCTCGGGCGCGGATTTCGAGCGGGGCACAATCACAGGCGTATTATTACGGGCGACGTTGACAGTCGCGCGTCCCCATCACTTCGGAGCCATGCGAATAGTCACCCTCAGCGGGCGGCAACACAATGCACGAATTGTCTCGCGTCGCGCGTTAGGCGTCGTAGCAGCTACGCTGGCCTGGCTCAGTACCGCGAGCTATGCGCAGCAACCGCCGTCCCCCGCTGTTGCCGCGACCAGCGATACGCTTCGACTGTACTACCTGGGATACCCGATCGGGTGGGAGCGTTACTCGCTCACGGCGGTTCAGTCGGGGATGCTGCTGGAGAGCGACTTCGACTACGTGGACCGCGGCCGACGGACCCATGTGCAGGGTGCGTTGCAGCTCGCGGAAGGGTACGCGCCGCGGCATCTGGAGGTCGCGCGCCTTACGGACACCAGTCGCACCGTAGAGACGCGAGTCGATTTCGAGGGCCAGCGCGCGACCGTGTTGCGTGGCGGAAAGACGGTATCCGTCGACTTGCCGAAGATCGCGTTCGCAATCTCGCCATACACACCGGTGTCGCAGCACCTCGCGCTGTTGCGCTACTGGCTGGCGCAGGGTTCTCCATCGGCGCTCGCGGTCGTCCCGGGCGGTCCGACAAATCTCGTTAGGATCGCACGGCGCGGAAGCGACACGCTGTCGCTGGGATCGCAGCGACTCGTCCTGACGCGCTACGCGATCGACGGCGTCGTCTGGGGCATCGAGTATGTGTGGTTGGACGAAACGGGTCGCCTCGCGGCGTTTACGACTGCGGGTGGTGGTGGCCTCTCGTTGGAAGCGATCCGCAAAGATCTCGATCCGCTGTATCCCAAGCTGATGGAGGTCGCCGCGCGCGCCGCGATGGACGATCTGGCCGCGATCTCACGGTCCGTACGGCCAATCGCTGAAGGCACGGTCGCCTTGACCGGTGCAACCCTGGTAGACGGCACCGGACGCGAGGCGGTGCCTAACGCCACTGTGGTGGTCGCTAACGGGCGAGTCGCCGCGGCTGGTCCGAGTGCGGCGACCCCTGTGCCTGCTGGCGCCCGCAGGATCGACGTGCGTGGGAAGACGATCGTCCCAGGACTTTGGGACATGCATACGCACCTCAACCAGCTCGAATGGGCGCCGGTTTACCTGGCCGCCGGCGTGACTACAGTGCGCGATATGGGGAACGAGATTCCGTTCATTCTCGCGCTCCGCGGGGTGGTGGACTCGGGCCGCGCGTTAGGACCGCGTATGCTGCTGGCCGGGTTGGTGGATGGTGGCGGCCCGAACGCTTTTGGTGCCCTGAATGCCACCACGCCGGAAGAAGGGCGCGACGTCGTTAGGCACTATCACGAGCTGGGCTTTCAGCAGATGAAGTTGTACTCGCTGCTGCGGCCGGACGTCGTCGCCGCCATCTGTCGCGAAGCGCACGCATTGGGAATGACCGTGACGGG
>DATBKN010000016.1:0-18364 GCA_036555845.1 Gemmatimonadaceae bacterium
ACACGCGACGAAGTCGTCGCCGTCGTGCAGCTCCTGGCCCGCGAGCGCGTGCCGTTCGTCCCGCGCGGCGCCGGGACGGGCCTGTCGGGCGGCGCACTGGCCGATGGCGTCGTATTGATCGGTTTGAACCGGCTCACGCGCATCATCGAGCTGGATCCGGCGAGCCGCCTCGCTGTCGTCGAACCTGGCGTCGTAAACGCGACTCTCTCGCGTGCCGCGCATGTGCACGGGCTGCACTACGCGCCGGATCCTTCGAGCCAGGCAGCGTGCACCATCGGCGGCAACGTCGCCGAGAATGCGGGCGGGCCGCACTGCCTCAAGTACGGCGTCACGCTCAATCACGTCGTGGCAGTGAATGCCGTGCTTCCGGACGGCAGCGTCACTTCGTTCGGTTCCGCCAATGGCGAGCGCGAAGGTTACGACCTGCTCGGCGCCTTCGTAGGCTCCGAAGGGTGCTTCGGTGTCGCACTGGACGTGACGGTCCGCCTAACACCGAATCCGCATGCGGTTCATACGCTCCTGGCCGACTTTCTGTCGATCGATGCAGCTGCACGCGCCACGACAGCGATCATTGCGGCCGGCATCGTCCCCGCGGCGCTCGAGATGATGGATGCAGGGACGATTCACGCCGTCGAGTCCTCGATCTACGCGGCGGGATATCCCGTCGACGCCGCCGCTGTGCTCTTGATCGAGCTCGATGGACTCGCCGCCGGTCTGGATCGCGATGCCGAACGCGTCGTCGCCATTTGTAAGGACGCCGGTGCGAGAGGCGTGCGAGTGGCGCAGGACGAAATGCAACGCGTCAAGCTGTGGCAAGGACGCAAGAAGGCCTTCGGAGCCATGGGACGTATCGCGCGGCACCTGTTCGTGCAGGACGCCGTCGTGCCGCGCACGCAGCTGCCTAACGTGATGGCGAGCATCGCGAGAATCGCCGAGCAGCACGGCGTGCGCGTGTGCAACGTCTTTCACGCTGGCGACGGCAACCTGCATCCCAACATACCATACAACGGCAACGATCCGGGTGAACGCGAGCGCGTGCATGCCGCGATGCGCGAGATCATGCAAGCGTGCATCGCGGTTGGTGGCACTGTCACTGGGGAACACGGCATCGGCCTCGACAAACTCGGCTACATGCCGCTCATCTTCTCGGAGGATTCGCTCAATCGCATGTGCCGCCTGCGCGACGCGTTCGATCCGCATCGGCTGGCAAACCCAGGCAAGGTTGTCCCGGTTCGCTCGTGCCGCGAGTGGCACGGATTCGCCCCCCGGGACACCGCGTCACGCACGGCGAGCGTATCATGACGCACGTCGCCGGCACCCTGAATGCGTCCGCCGCTGGAGCAGTCATCGACGCCTCCACCACTGAACAGGTACAAGAGGCCGTGCGCGACGCCGCTGCTCGTGCTGACGCCTTGCGCGTCGTTGGTGCCGGCACCTGGCTCCATGCCGGCCGTCCGGTGCGCGCGGCATCCTCGCTCTGCGTGCGCTCGCTCGCCGGCGTCGTCGAGTACGTCCCCGGTGACCTGACGATCACGGCTTGGGCAGGAACCTCGCTCGAGGAATTGGACCGCGTTACCGCCGAGCACGGGCAGTGGCTTGCGCTGGATCCGTTCGGGGTCCGAGAAAGCACGTTAGGCGCCACTGTCGCCACCGGGTCGTTCGGCCCGCTCGCCGCCTCGTTTGGAACGCCGCGCGACGTCGTCCTTGGACTTCAGTGCGTCACCGGCGACGGCGAGATCGTTCACGGCGGAGCGCGCGTCGTGAAACATGTCGCCGGCTACGACTTGGTACGCCTGATGACGGGCGCGTGGGGCACGTTAGGCGTGCTCACCATGCTGACGCTGCGCTTGCGGGCGCGCGCTCCTGTCGATGCCACGTATGCTGTGACAGTCGCAGCCCCGTTGCGAGAATGGATCGCGCTGTATCGCGCCGCGAGCATTTCGCCGCTCGCAACCGAACTGCTCGATGGCGCCACGGCGGCGGCGTTGGGTGCAGGTAGCGGGATGACGGCGCTCGTTCGAGTCAGCGGCAATGACGAGGCTGTCGCGGCCCAGGAGAAGGCCTTGGCCGAGTTAGGCAGCGTCCGATCGGTGTCGCGCGACACGTGGGCCGCGCTTGCCCGGCGCGATCCGTCGCGGCCGCTCGCGGCGCTGCGCCTCTCACAGCGCTCGGCGCGCATCGCGGACGTGTGGGAGCTGGCCACATCGATCGCGCGCGATGTTCCGGACGCTTTCGTGCACGCGACGCTGGAGCGCGGCATCGCACGCGTTGTCCTTCCGCACATCGGCGACACTGACCTGTTGGGTCGCTTGCGTCAGCCGAGCGAATGCGCACGTGTTTTCGAAGTCCTGCCCGCTGCACTGTGGCGAGAGGTCGCGCCAAGCGCCGTCTCTGATCCGTTGAGCCAGCGCGTGCGCGCCGCCTTCGACCCGGAGCGGCGGCTGAATCCTGGCATTCTGGGCGACGCCTAACGATGGTGACAAGCGCCTCAGCCGTCCGCTGCGCGATTCCGGACACTCCGCTCGCAGCTGCCGCTGCAGGTCTCGACTCGTGCGTGCACTGCGGATTCTGCATGCAGGCGTGCCCCACGTACCTGGCCCTCGGCGACGAGAACGACTCGCCGCGTGGCCGTCTGGTGCTCATGCGATCGTTGCTCGAGGGAGATGTTGCAGCGAGTGATTCTGCGCTTGGCACGCACATCGACCAGTGTCTCGGCTGCCGGGCGTGCGAGGCCGCCTGCCCGTCGGGCGTCCCGTACGGCGCGCTGCTCGAGGCGACGCGCGCGACACTCAACGCGAGTGGCGGGAGCGGCATTTCGCGCGTGGGGCGCTTCATTCTCGGTGTTTTTGAGCGCCCGAGTGTTATGGCCCTCGCGATGTTCCTGACGCGCATCGTCCGCGCGTTAGGCGTCGCGTCCCTTCTCTCACGGCTCCCTGGACGTCTCGGCTTCGCCTCGGCGATGCTGGCCAGCACGTCGCAACGGCGGCGCCCTCAGGAGTACGTCGTGCCGGATGTGGGCACGCGTGGAACGGTCGCCCTGCTCACCGGCTGCGTGATGCAGGGTCTCTTCCCGGAAACGAATCGTGCAACGGCCCGGGTGCTCGCGACGAATGGCTATCGCATCGCGCACGTCAGCGAGCAACGCTGTTGTGGCGCGCTGCACGCCCACGCCGGCGATTTGGAAGGCGCCAGGCGCCTCGCTCGGGCAAATGTCGCCGCGTTCGAGCGAACGCTGCCCGACTATATCGCTGTAAACGCGTCAGGATGCGGCGCGATGCTCAAGGAATACGGCCATCTGTTGCACGACGATCCCGAGTGGCGCGAGCGCGCCGAGCGTATCGCGCAGCGCGCGCGTGATGTGAGTGAGCTATTGGCTGATGCTGGTCCGCGACCCGCGCAGGACGGTGCGTCGCAGCCTGTTCGCGTTGCCTACGACGCGCCGTGCCATCTGCTGCATGCGCAGCGTGTCATCAGCCCGCCGCTCACGACGTTAGGTGCGGCACGCGGAATCGAGCTCGTAACACTCATCGATGCCGACCAGTGTTGCGGTGGCGCGGGTATTTACAACCTGCAGCATCCCGACATATCGCAAGCGGTGCTTGACGCCAAGCTCGACCGCATCGAGCAAGCTGGCGTCGCGATCGTCGCAACAGGGAATCCGGGCTGCGTGATGCAGATCGGCGCGGGACTTGTGCGACGTGGATCACGCGTTCGCGTCGAGCATCTGATCGATCTTCTCGATTCGGCGTACGCCGCGGAAGCCGAGCGTCGGCAGCAGCCAGTAGCGCGCGCGCACGCACCGCGCTAAGACTTCGACTCATGATCGACGCCGTGCTGTTCGAGTTCGACGGCGTGCTCGCGGACACCTCGAGTGCACGAGGTGAGGCACTGCGCTCGACGCTGCGCGAAGATGGAATCGCGCTGAGCGCTGATGAGTATCGCGAGCATTGCGCAGGTCGTTCCTTTGCCGAGGCGGTGCGCGCGGCGCTGGAACTGCGCGGCGTGCCCCTGGATGAGACAGGAATCGACCTTCTCGTACTGCGCACCGAGCGCGCGTATGGCGCCGCCGTCGGCAAAGGCGTGACGCTCGCGGACGGGGTGCCGCAGGTCGTGGAGCGTTTGGCGGCATCTGTCCGGTTAGGCATCGTCACACGTGCCGCGCGACGCGACGTTGAGTTCGTGCTCGGCCTCGCGGGATTGGATCACGCGTTCACGTGTGTCGTGGCGGGGGAAGACTTCACAACAGGAAAGCCCTCTCCTGCCCCGTATCGTGTTGCCCTCGAGCGGCTGTCGAAATTGCGTGCGACGCAGCCGAGTGCGTGCGTCGCCCTGGAAGACACGCTGGCGGGGATTCGCAGCGCTCGAGCCGCTGGAATGCGCACGGTCGCGGTCGGGGCCCTGCCGGCGCACGTCGCGATGGAAGCGCACGGTATCGTGCCGCGGCTCGCGGGGCTTTCACTGGATGTGCTTCAGCGGCTGGTGGCTCGCGACGGCGAGCGCATCCAATGAGCTCGTTAGGCGCGGTTTCCACGGCACTCGGCGATCTCGCCGCGCTCGCGCGCGAGTACGGGGCGCTGCGTCGTGGCGCGGTGGTCTTCGATCGCAGCGAGCGGTCGCGTGGTCAGTTCAGCGGCGCGAAGGCGCGCGAGACCCTCACCGGGCTGGTGACAAACGACGTATTGTCGCTCGCGGCCGGTGCCGGACAGTATGCCGCTGCCCTGACGCCGAAAGGGAAGATCACGGCCGACGTACGAATCTTCGCTCGCAGCGATGATCTCTTTGTGGACGTTCCGCCCCGCGCGGCTCAGGGCTGGTGGGCGATGGTGCGCAAGTACGTGAACCCGCGCGTGACGCGCTACGCGGACGTTTCCAGCTCGTTCGGCACGTTAGGCGTTTACGGAGTGAGGGCACGCGAGCTCACAGCGGCGGCCAGCGGGCGTGACGTCTCGAGCCTGGCGGCGCTCGACATGTACGCCCATGCGCCGCTGGGGCCGAGCGTCGCCGACGGCTTCGTCGCCCGCGTTCCCGAGCTCGGTCTCGAAGGCTACGACGTGGTCCTGCCGCAGGATTCCATGGCGGCGTGGCTCGAGCGAATGCGCTCGTTAGGCGCCGTCCTCGGCTCCGGCGCGACGTGGACGATCGCGCGCATCGAAGCCGGGCGGCCCGAATGGGGCGTCGACATGGACGACTCGACGCTCGCTCAGGAAGCCAACCTCGAGGCGCTCAACGCGATCTCGTTCACGAAGGGGTGCTATACTGGCCAGGAGACCGTGGCACGCGTGCACTTCCGTGGCCACGTGAATCGTTGTCTGCGCGGGCTCGGCTTCGACGTCGATACGCTACCGCCCACAGGTGCACGCTTGATCGACGCGCAGGGGAAGGATGTCGGCGACGTGCGCAGCGCCGCGCGTTCGCCGAGACTCGGCGGCGTAGCGTTAGGCATGGTCCGCCACGAAGTCGAGTTGGGGGCGTCGCTCACGGCCGTGTGGGACACGGCGAGCATTCCTGTCGTTGTGAACGAGCTTCCCTTCCCGCTCTGACCGGCCGAACGATCAACTGCCTCACCGCGAACTAACGCGGACGGGAACAGCGCGTCAGAATGCCGCGCGTTTTTTTGTTAACGTGGTTGTCCGTGTGTGTCCGCACGAGTCCGCGAGGAAAGCCCTTGATCCAAAAAGAACCGCGGGTGCGACCCGAAGATCGCACCCGCGGCGAGCTGCCTAACGTTTGACTACGGCTTCTTGGTGCTGTCCGTGGCCGCCGCCGAATCAGCCTTCGGCGCGGTGGTATCCATCGCCGGCGCAACAGCAGGCGCAGCGCTGTCGGCCGCCGGTGCATCCTTGGGTGAAGAACCGCAGGCGGCGAGGAACAATACCGCTGCGGCAAGAGCCAGACGCTTCATTTTCAACGATCTCCAGGGGAATGAGTGGTGCGTGTCCTGTTTGCAGAATCTAGAAAGGCAGGGTGAACTGTCAAGGAAATCAGCGTTACATTACGGGCCCTATGGTCGCTGCCACCGCGCCAGAAGTTGAGAAACACGTCGTACGCGGCGCGTGCCCACACGACTGCCCCGATGCGTGCGCGACTCTCGTAACAGTAGAAAACGGACGCGCCACAAAAATCGCCGGCGACGGCGAGCATCCCTTCACGCAGGGATTTCTCTGCGCGAAGGTGAATCGTTACATCGAGCGCACGTATCACCCGGAGCGTCTGCTGCATCCGATGCGGCGTTCGGGACCGAAAGGCAGCGGTCAATTCGACGTCATATCGTGGGACCATGCGCTGGATGAAATCGCGCAGCGCCTCAGAGCGATCGTCAAGTCGCCCGCGGGACCGCAGGCCATTCTTCCCTACTCGTACGCCGGCACGATGGGCTACGTGCAGGGCCAATCGATGGACCGCCGCTTCTTTCATTCGTTAGGCGCTTCGCTGCTGGATCGCACGATCTGCTCCACGTGCGGCGGCGAGGGAATGAAGATGACAGTCGGCGCGAACATCGGCGCCGACGGTGAGGGCATTCCCGAGAGCGACCTGGTGCTGCTCTGGGGAACGAATACGCTCACGTCCAATCCGCACCTCTGGCCATTCATCGTGCAGGCGCGCGAGCGCGGGGCGCGCGTGCTGGCGATCGATCCGGTGCGCACGCGCACCGCGGAACAAAGTGACGAATGGCTCGCGATCCGTCCCGGAACGGATGCGGCGCTGGCGCTGGCGATGATGCACGTCGTGTTCGACGAGGGACGCCAGGACCAGGACTATCTCGAGCGCTACACGTTAGGCTGGGAACAGTTGCGCGAGCGCGCGCGCGAGTGGACTCCGGAGCGCGCCGCGGCCATCACGGGCCTCTCGGCGGAGCGCATTCGCGCGCTCGGCTCCGAGTTCGGTCGTTCGCGTGCTTGCTTCATCCGCGTGAACTATGGGTTGCAGCGTCACGCCGGCGGCGGAATGGCCGTTCGTACGATCGCCTGCCTGCCCGCTGTCGTGGGCCATTGGCGGCGACCGGGCGGAGGCGTGCAGCTCTCCACGAGCCACAACTTCAAGTTCAACAAGGCCGCGCTCGAGCGTCCCGACATTTCACCGCCCGTCCGCACGATCAACATGATCAAGCTGGGCGAAGCGTTGACGACGCCTAACGCGGGCGTCGGTGGACCGCCGGTGCTGGCACTCGTGGTGTACAACACGAATCCGGCCGCTGTCGCTCCCGATCGCAACGCCGTGCTGCGCGGCCTCGCGCGCGAGGACCTATTCACGGTCGTGCTGGAGCAGTTCCCGACAGACACGGTGGATTGGGCCGACATCGTGCTCCCGGCGACGACGCAGCTGGAACATTGGGACGTGCACTTTTCCTATGGGCACCACTATGCGACCCTCAATCGGCCAGCCATTGAGCCGTTAGGCGAGTGCAAGCCGAATTCAGAAGTGTTCCGCGAGCTCGGAAGGCGAATGGGGTTGAATCCGACGCTCTTCGCCGACGATGACGTGACGCTCATCAAGCAGTCGCTCGACACGCAGGAGTCGAGCATGCGTGGCGTAACGTTCGATCGACTGATGAAGGATGGCTGGGCGCGGCTCAACCTGCCGACGCCGTATCTGCCCTACGCCGATGGTGCGTTCCGCACTCCGAGCGGCAAGTGCGAGTTCTACTCGCAACGCATGGCGGACATGGGGTTCGACCCCCTTCCGACATATACGCCGCCGCGAGAGCTTCCGGAGACCGCGCCGGAGTTGGCGCGCAAGTACCCGCTGAATCTCATCTCTTCACCGCGTCACTACTTCCTGAACACGACGTTCGTGAACATCGCCTCGCTGCGCAAGAACTCGGAACCGGAGCTCGTCATGCATCCGGCCGATGCCGAACGTCGCGCGTTAGGCAACGGTGAGCGGGTGGTGGTGCACAACGAACGCGGCCACTTCGCGGCAAAACTGCGCATCGCCGACGGGGTGCGCGAAGGCGTGGTATGGGCGCCGTCGATCTGGTGGGCGAAGTACGCGGACGATCGTCAAAATGCAAATGCCGTCACCGGCCAGGGCGAGACGGATCTCGGCCGCGGACCGGTTTTCTATGACTGTCTCGTTGAGGTTGGCGCCGCCGACTGAGGCGCCGGAGTGATGGTGTCGTCTACTTCTTCTTTCCCGTCCACCCTCGGTGCCCTCAAGTGCGACGAACAGCGCGGGGCGCGAGCACGCGTCCTTCGCTCCGTCAAAGACGAGATGCGCGCCAATCTTCTCGCGCGACTCGGCCGGAACGAGCCGCTCTTCCCCGGGCTCATCGGGTATGAAGACACCGTAGTGCCGCAACTCATCAACGCCATTCTCGCGCGGCACAACTTCATCTTGTTAGGCCTACGCGGTCAGGCGAAGAGTCGCATCCTGCGCTCGCTGGGAACGCTCCTGGATCCGGTGATCCCGATCGTTGCCGGCAGTGAGGTCAATGACAATCCGTACGCGCCGATATCGAAGTTCGCCAAGCGATTGATCGACGAGGCCCGCGACGACACGCCGATCGCCTGGGTCGGCCCCGATCAGCGCTACGTCGAGAAACTCGCGACGCCGGACGTCACGATCGCGGATGTCATCGGTGACGTCGATCCGATCAAGGCGGCGAAGGGCGGTCACATCCTCGCCGATGAATTGACGATGCACTTCGGCATGCTGCCGCGCGCCAACCGCGGGATCTTCGCGCTGAACGAGCTGCCCGACCTCGCCGGGAAAGTACAGGTCGGCCTCTTCAACATCATGCAGGAAGGCGATGTGCAGGTGAAGGGCTATCCCGTTAGGCTGCGCCTCGACGTCCTGCTCTGCTTCACGGCGAATCCGGAAGACTACACGGCGCGCGGCAAGATCATTACGCCGCTCAAGGATCGCATCGGGAGCGAAATCGGCACGCATTATCCCGACACCGTCGAGTTAGGCATGGCGATCACGGCGCAGGAGGCGTGGACGTCGCGCGGGACGTTGCCGCTTCGTGTACCGCCATTCGTCGCCGAACTGATCGAGCGCGTCGCGTTCGAGGCGCGCACTGACAAGCGCGTCGATCGCCGCTCGGGCGTTTCGCAGCGCATGCCGATCAGCGTGCTCGAGAGCGTTGTGTCCAACGCAGAACGCCGCTCGCTCCGGTTAGGCGAACACGAGATCGTCCCGCGCCTCTCGGATGTTTACGCGGCGCTGCCGTCGATTACGGGCAAGCTGGAGCTGGAGTACGAAGGCGAGCTTGTCGGCGCACCATCGATCGCGAAGGAGCTCATCCGCCGCGCAGCGGATGCGACCTTGCGTGAACGTGCCTCGGCCATGGATACCGACGAGATCGTGATGTGGTTCGACACGGGCGGCGCGCTGCAGGTCTCGGACGAAGTGGAGACGGCGACGATGTACCGCGCGTTCGGTACCGTTCCTGGTCTGCACGAAGCGGTGGCGGCGAGCGGTCTGGCCGATTCCAAGGACCCGCCGTTCGCTGCCGCGGCGTGTGAATTGGTGCTCGAGTCGCTCGTCGCGCGGCGCAAGGTGTCACGCACGGATGGCGGGCGCTACGGACGCGGGCCTAACGAGCAGCAGCGGCGGCGTCCGAACCAGGATCTCTTCGGCGGCGGCCTGTCGGCGTGAAGACACGCGGGGCCACCCATGTCGCGGTACGTCAGGCGCAGGCCGGCGACCTCGATGCGGTGGTCGCCATGCGCAGCGCGCTGCTGGAGTCCTCGCGCGGTAACCCGATCAACAGGCATCTGCGACGCGACTTCAGCGAAAAGGCGCGGCCGTTCTTCGCGTCGCAGCTCGACGATGCACGCTGCCTAACGCTCCTGGCGCTGGACGGCGAGCGCCCCATCGGCATGCTGCGTTGCATGCTCTCCGCCGCCAATCCGCTGCACGATCCGCCGCGGCACGGCTACGTGCTATCGGTCTATGTCGAGCCCGCTCACCGGCGCAGCGGCGTGCTCTCGGCGCTCATGCGCCAGGCCGATGCGTGGTGTGCTCACCAGGGGGCGGCGGAGATGCGCCTGCACTGCGGCATCAAGAATCGCGTCGGCAACGCGGCCTGGAAAGCGCTCGGCTTCGAAGCGGCTGAAGTCCTACGCGTTCGACGAATTCCCCAAAGGACTAAGAAAACTGCAAAAACTTCAACTACAAAACACGGAGAACACAGAGGATAACCGTTTTCGGTTGTTTGCGTTCTCTGTGTTCTCGTGGTAGTGGTTTTCTGCCCTAGAGCTTGCGTAGCTCGGGATAACGACGAAAAGCAATCGTTAGGTACACGAGCAGCACCGCAGCTGCTCCGCCGATCGCCCAGCCCACACCAAACAATTGCGCTATCGCGCCGCCGAGTGATGCGCCGACGACCTGCGCCAGGCCGACAACGATGAGGCCGTAAACCGACATCAGTCGCCCACGCAACTCGTCAGGCACGAGTATCTGCAGCAGCACGTTCGCGGCGGCGTTGTTGGCGATGAAGCAAAAACCAACGCCGAAGAGGACCAGCCAGCCGAGCAGCCACACGTGCACGAAAGGAAGCACCAGCAGGAGCAGCGCCACCATGTGTGACGCGCGAACCAGAAGACGTCCGTGGCGCCAGTGCGAGCCCGGCCCTGCGATAACGAGCGCCGCGAGCATCCCACCCACGCCGATTGCCGATAGCAGCACGCCATAGCCGCTCGAGCCGGTACGAAAAAGATCGCGCGCGACGACCGGCATCAGCGAGACGACAGGTACCGCCAGCACTGAAAAGACCGTGATCACGGCCACGAGCGCGCGAATGGTGCGATGATCGCGAATGTACTGCAGCACTTCGCGAACGCCTTGATTGAGCGAGCTCTCGGGCCTAACGCGTTCAACCGCGGGCATTGAAACGCGCGCGAGACCGGCCAGCACAGTGAGAAAGCTCGCGGCGTTGATGGCGAAGCACCACGCGAGCCCGGCGTGTGCAATGACGAGCGCCGCGAGCGCGGGGCCCGCTACACGCGCGAGGTTGAATCCGCTCGAGTTGAGCGCGATCGCTTCGCGCAGATTCTCGCGGCCGACGAAGTCGATGACCATCGACTGCCGCGTCGGAATCTCGATTGCAGCGACCGTTCCGCCGAACACGGCAAGTCCCAGGATCCAGCCGATTGTAACGTGACCGCTCCACGTGAGCAGCCAGAGCAGCAGCGCTTCGATGAGAAAGAGCGTCTGCATTGTGCGCAGCAAGACGAGCTTGTTGCTGCGATCGACAAAGGCGCCGGCGTGCAGCGAGAAGAGAAGAATCGGGGCCGAGTTGGCCACAGCGACGAGCCCGACGAGGAATGCGCTGTTTGTCAGCTCGAGCGCGAGCCACCCCAACGCCATCGCCTGCATCCACGATCCAACGAGCGAGATCGTCTGTCCGATCCAGAACAAACGAAAGTTCCGGTGCGTGCCGAGCACGCGAAACGGATTGGATGCGGTAAGCGAGATTCCCATGCTTCGGTGGGTACTCGTGCAATAAAGCATGCTGCGCGCCTTTCGCGTACTGCGCGTGCGCTTCGCCCTTGCAATTGCTTGCGTCCGTCGTCAGCCTGAGTAAGGCGCCCTATGCGTTTTCATACCTACACGAAGCACAGTCCTCAGGCTGCCGACGCAGTCGACCTCGAGTCGCTGCTCGAAAAGCTGGCCGACTTTCTGTTGCAGTCGGGGTTTGCCGGCGGACCGTACTCGCATCCGTACTGGGGTGACTTCGGCGGTGAGAGCGACCGGACGCTCGAGGCGCTGAAGGAGGCGATCCTGCGCGCTCTGCTGGAGAGCGGCGAGTTCACGCCAGAGATGCTGGCTGCTTTACGCGGCGCGAACGATCCGGAAGCGAAGGCCAAGCTCTCGCAGTTGCTGGACGATCTCGTGAGTCGGCTGGCCGAGCGCGGCTATCTGAATGTCGATGCGCCGCCGCGCGTGGATGATGGACATCAGCCGGTCATTGGGCCGGGCTCTCTGGCACGAGCGGCGTCGCGCGACGTCGAGTTCAAGCTCACCGAGAAAGGCCTCGATTTTCTCGCCTATCGCACCTTGCGGCAATTGCTCGGCACGTTAGGCAGATCCAGCGTCGGGAGTCATGATACGCCGCATCTCGCCACTGGCGTCGAAGCCGACGCCTGGAGCAAACAGTACGAGTTTGGCGACACGCTGAACCTGGACGTCAGCGAGACGCTGAAGCGCGCGTTGACGCACTCGCAGTTGGGACAGGATCGGCTGGATCTCGAGTGGGACGATCTGATGGTGCGTCAGACCGAGTATCGCTCGTCCTGCGCCACGGTGCTGATGCTGGACACGTCGCACTCCATGATTCTGTATGGCGAGGATCGCTTCACGCCAGCCAAGAAGGTCGCGCTCGCACTCACGCATCTCATCGCGACGCAGTATCCCGGCGACTCGATTCGTGTCCTGTTGTTTCACGATAGCGCCGAGGAGATCCCGTTAGGCGCTCTCGCGCAGGCGCAGGTTGGACCGTACCACACGAATACGGCCGAAGGACTCAAGCTGGCGCGCCGGCTCTTGCTGGCGCAGCGCAAGGACATGCGTCAGATCATCATGATCACCGACGGCAAGCCGAGCGCGCTCACGCTCGCAACGGGCCAGATCTACAAGAACTCCGCGGGCCTCGACGCGTATGTGATTGCGGAGACGCTGCGCGAAGTCGCGGCGTGTCGCCGCGCCGGGATCGTGATCAACACCTTCATGCTCGCGCGCGACCGGGCGCTCGTCGAATTCGTGAAGCGCGTCGCTGAGATCAGTCGCGGCAAAGCCTACTTCACGAATACGATGACGCTGGGCCAGTTCATCCTCATGGATTTCTTGAGAAGGAAGACAACGTCCAAATAGGTCTTGGCTCTAGGTCTTTTGCTCGTAAGTGTTCGTTAAGCGCTAAGCGCTTTGACCTAAGAGCTCGTCGGAAATTCACCCGTCTTCTGTAGCTCTCGAAGCCAATGTGGCGACGGCAGCATCATCCCGCGCCATAGCGAGACGAGCCGCAACACGACGATCAGCGCAAAGCCGACGGCGCCCGCCAGGAAGAGCGGCGCGCCTAACGCGAGCATCGCAGCGAAGACTCCACAGCCCACGAACACAGCGGTCGCGTGCAAGGCACCGGCGCGGAATAGCGATGGGATCTCGCTGCTCAACACGTCGCGCAGTACGCCGCCCACCGACGCCGTGATGACGCCGTAGAGCACACTCACGAAGAGCGGTGAGCGATACTCCAGCCCGAGCTTCGTCCCCGACAATCCGAACAATGCCATACCGATGGCATCGATGACGTCGAATCGGCGCTCCCAGTGGCGCCCCGACTCGTACGCGCGGCGGCTATAGACAAAGAGGATGCATATCGCAAGCACGACGACGAGATAGGGCCAGTACGTCACCCAGAAGAGCGGCCGTCGATCCAACAGGATGTCGCGCACAGTTCCACCGCCGAAGGCCGTGGCGAATGCCAGCGCATAGGTGCCGACGAGATCCATGCGCTTGCGCGCCGCGACGATGATGCCCGAGAGCGCGGACAGCAAGACCGCGCTGACTTCGACGACGCGCAGTCCGGCCGTGGTGCCGATCTCGATGACGTTCTGCGGCACGAGCATGGCTGAGTATAACCGCGCTGGACCTTGCAGGTCGCGAGAGGGTTCTTGCGCGATAACTCGGTCTTTGTTACGATGTGCCAAGACAACTGAAGCCCGTGGCGATTTGTCGGCGTATTGCGGCCACGTAAACCAACAGCTAAAAAGCCACGCGTCCCGGGGCTTTGCCGTCTGCGGGACTTTTTCGTGTCCGCATACGAGCGATGCATGAGGACGGGTGGGAGGAGCAAGTCATGTCACCACCCGAAGTCCGCATCGGTGTCATTGGGTTCGGTACCGTCGGACGCAGCTTCATCGATGTTCTGACACGTCGCCGCAACGCGCTCGAACAATCGGCGCACGTGCGCCTGACGATCGCCGAAATCGCCGTGCGCGAGCCACGCAGCGGCGATTGCACAATCGCGGGCGCGCGTGTGCATAACGACGCCGAGTCGCTCGCAAACAACCCCGACATCGATCTCGTCGTCGAAGTCTCTGGCGCGGCGTCGGCAGACTCCTGGATCCTGAGCGCGCTCGACCGCGGCGCTGCCGTCGTAACCGCGAACAAACGCGCGCTCGCTACGAGCGTCCCTCTGCTCGAGGCGCTCGCCGAGCGGCGCCCGGGATTGTATTGCGAGGCCTCGGTTGCGGCCGCGGTACCAATCGTTCGCGCGCTGCGTGACTCGCTCGAAGGCGAGGAGATCCGCGCGATTCGCGGAGTCTTGAACGGCACTACCACGCACGTGCTCTCGTCGATCGAACGCGGGCATTCGTTCGTCGGCGCGCTGGCCGACGCACGACGTCAGGGAATCTGCGAAGGCGACGCGCAACTCGATCTGCGCGGCGCCGATGCCGCGCACAAGCTGGCGATTCTCTGCACACTGGCGTGGAGCACACCGCTGCCGGCTGACCGCGTCTCGGTCGAAGGCATTGGCCTGTCGATCGAAGAGACGGTGCGCCACGCCGTGGCACGCAACTTCCGCGTTAGGCTCGTCGCTGTTGCGACGCGCCGCGATGGTGCCGTCGCTGCGACCGTGCGCCCCGCGACGCTTGCCGTCGACGATCCGCTCGCGACGGCGACCGGCGTCGCCAATGTCGTCGAAGTCGACACCGCCCTGGCGGGAACATTGCGCTGGACCGGCCCTGGCGCGGGCGGACCTGCAACCGCGTCGGCGCTCGTGGCGGATACGCTGTCCGCCGCGCGCTGGCTCGTTCCCTCACGTCCGCAACTGGTGGCCGCATGACCACGACACTCAGCCCTTCGCCTAACGAGACCGGCGCGCGAACCTCGCGTCCTCCAGCCCCGCACCGGCTATTCTGCTCACGCTGTCAGCTGACGTTCGACGCCGCCCCGCAGGCGCTCTGTTCCACATGCCTCGGACCCGTACAGCCGGTCTATGAGCACGACGTCCTGCCGACGCGTGAGGAGCTGCAACGGCGTCCGCGCACGCTGTGGCGCTACGCCGAATGGCTGCCATTCGCCGAGCGTCCCGTCGTCGCTGAACACGTCGGTTTCACCCCGCTCGTCGAAGCCCCGCGCCTTGCGCAGGCGCTCGGCGTGGCGCGCGTCTGGATCAAGAACGACTCGGTGTCACACCCTTCGCTCAGCTTCAAGGATCGCGTCGTCGCCACGGCGCTGAATGCCGCACATGCCTTCGGCCTAACGACAGTGGGATGCGCATCGACCGGCAATCTGGCGAATGCTGTCGCAGCCGCGGCGGCAGCGGCGGGACTCCCGGCCTGGATCTTCGTACCGGCCGATCTCGAGCCGGCCAAGATCGTCGGCACGACCGTGTACGGACCGCGTCTCGTTCGCGTGCGCGGCACCTACGATGACGTCAACCGTCTCTGCTCACAGCTCGCCGATCGCTTCGAGTGGGGCATCGTCAATGTGAACCTTCGCGCCTACTACGGCGAAGGATCCAAGACTGTCGGCTTCGAAATCGTCGACCAACTCGGCTGGCGCTTCCCGAGCGCCGTGATCGCACCCATGGCCGGCGGATCGCTCGTGACGAAACTGCACAAGGCATTCGCCGAGTTTGCGCGCGCCGGTCTGGCCGACGGCGAGCAACCGCGCATCTACGGCGCACAGGCCAATGGCTGTGCACCGATCGTTAGGTTCATTCAGTCGAACGCGCGCGTGCTCACGCCGGAGCGGCCGCACACGATCGCGCGGTCGCTCGCGATCGGGAACCCGGCCGATGCGCTCACCGCTCGCGCGGCGATTCAGACGTCTGGCGGCTGGGCCCACGCCGTGACTGACGACGAGCTCGTGCTCGGCATCAGGCAACTCGCCGAGACGAGCGGGGTTTTTACGGAAACCGCGGGCGGCGTGACCGTCGCAGCCGCGTACGCGCTCGCGCAGCAGGGCCGTCTGCGTCCAAGCGACGAGGTCGTGCTCTGCATAACGGGGAACGGTCTCAAGACGCCCGATGCCGTCGCGTCCGTGCTGCAGGACGCGCCTGAAATCGCGCCCCGGCTGAGCGCCGTTGAAGCGCTCGTTGCTGCGGCTGCCTAACAACTATTCTCGAGGATCTACTCATGGCGGTTTCGATTTATCTTCCGGCTATCCTCGCGCCACTCGCAGACGGTGCGCGCGTCGTGGATCTCGAAGGTCCGACGGTCGGCGCTGCGGTGCAGGCGCTGACGCAACGGTACCCCGGTCTCACGCCGCGCCTCGTCGACGAACGCGGTGAGCAGTACCCCTTCATCGCGATCTACCTGAACGACGACGACATCCGGCTCGTCGGCGGATTCGACGCGACCGTGCAGGACGGTGACGAGCTGTCGATCGTGCCTGCGGTGGCGGGAGGTTAGCATGGCGCAGCTCGCAGCCAACGAAATCAGTCGCTACAGCCGCCACCTGCTGCTTCCCGAAGTCGGCAAGGCCGGCCAGGCGCGGCTCAAGGACGCGCGCGTGCTCGTCGTGGGCGCCGGCGGTTTGGGATCGCCGGTGCTGTTGTATCTCGCGGCCGCCGGCGTCGGCACGTTAGGCATCGTCGACTTCGATACTGTGGATGTAACCAACCTGCAGCGTCAGGTCTTGTACGGCACGTCCGACGTCGGTCAGGACAAGACGCGCGCGGCCGAAGCGCACCTCAACGACCTCAATCCGCACGTGCAGGTCGTACGCCACAGCGAACGGCTCTCTTCCGAAAATGCCCTCGCGCTGTTCTCGGCGTATGACGTGATCGTGGATGGAACGGACAACTTCGCTACGCGATACCTCGTCAACGACGCGTGCGTCCTGACGGGAAAGCCTAACGTGTACGGCAGCATCTTTCGCTTCGATGGCCAGGCGTCGGTCTTCTGTACGGCCGAGGGACCGTGCTATCGCTGCCTGTATCCGGAGCCTCCCCCGCCTGGCCTCGTTCCATCCTGCGCCGAGGGCGGTGTGCTGGGAGTTCTTCCAGGGCTCGTCGGCGTCGTACAGGCGACCGAGGTCATCAAGCTCCTGCTCGGCGTCGGCGATTCATTGGTCGGGCGATTGCTGCTCGTCAACGCGCTCGCCGCGAGCTTCCGATCCGTGCGCGTTAGGCGTGACCCTAGATGCCCCGCGTGCGGGACGCGCGAGATCCGCGAGTTGCGTGACTACGAGGCGTGGTGCGGCGCGTCGCTGCCGCAGGACGCGGTGCCCGAGATCGCGCCGCGTGAGCTCGCCGCTCGCGCGGCGCGAGGTGAGCAGTTGCAGCTGGTGGACGTGCGCGAGCCGTACGAATGGGATATCGCGCATGTCGAAGGCGCGCGACTGATTCCGCTTGGCATGCTGGACTCGGAGTGGCCGACGATCGACGCCACGCGCGAAGTATTTGTGTATTGCAAAGGCGGTGTACGCAGCGCTCGCGCCGTCGCCGCGCTGCGCAAACGCGGTTTTGACCGGGCGTATAACGTGACTGGGGGGATTGTGCGATGGCGCGAGGAAGTTGATCGGACGTTGGTTGCGTACTGACCAAGGTCGGAGGTCTGAGGTCTGAGGCAAGCCTCTGTTACCTTTGACGCCTTACAACACCTCCGACCTCTGATCTCCGACCTCGCGCGAGCACGTCGCTTCTCGGCAAAACTGCGTGGCTGGTTTAGGCGGCATGGGCGCGACCTACCGTGGCGGTGGACGCGCGACCCATATCGCATCCTCGTGTCCGAGACGATGCTGCAGCAGACGCAAGCGGGGCGCGTCGTCGACTTCTACGAAAGGTTCCTCGAGCGTTTCCCGGATGTGCAGACGCTGGCGGCCGCGCGGCCGCTCATGGTCCGCGAAGCGTGGGACGGGCTTGGCTACTATGCGCGGGCGCGCAATCTGCACGCGCTCGCGCGCGGCGTCGTAGCCGACGGAGGTACGCTACCCGCCGAGCCTAACGAGTTGCAGGCGCTGCCGGGTGTGGGGCCGTACACGGCGCATGCCGTGGCGACTTTTGCGTATGAGCGGCGCAGCGCTCCGGTCGATACGAACGTCGCTCGCGTGCTCGCTCGCGCCTTCGCGCCGCACCTCGAGCCCAAACGGGCGCGCGACCTGACGAAATTGCGAAGGTTGGCGCAGGAAATCTTGCCGCGAACCGGAAAGGCGGCATGGGCGCATAATCAGGGGTTGATGGAGCTTGGGGCGCTGGTGTGTACTGCTCGCGTCGCCAGGTGCCCCGAGTGTCCCGTTAGGCTGGAATGCGTAACAGGTCGCAGGCAGGCTTGAGGTCCTCCGTCCTCCGACCTCCGACCGCAGACCTAAGACCTCCGACCGCAGACCTCCGACCTCACTTCGCCAACTTCGGCAACCGCCGCTTGTGGTCCAGGGTCGACTTGTACGTCCTATCGTCGGGCCCCGGGTAGAT
>DATBKN010000017.1:0-6264 GCA_036555845.1 Gemmatimonadaceae bacterium
CGAACTCTCGTCAGCTCGGTGCGCCAGGCGACGAAGTCGTGCAGCACTTGCCGGTCGATGTCGCCGGGGACATCGGCGCGGTTGGTCTGCACGGCGACGATGCGATCGCCATCCTCGATCGGCATCGTCGGATTCAACACAGCGGTTACAAGACCGAAGACGGTCGCGCCGATCGCGATCGCGACTGCCATGCCGAACATCGACACGCCTGACAGAACCGGGTACTTCGCCAGCATGCGGACCGCGAGCCGGACGTCCACCGCCGACGGCACGACGAGACTCTGACTACGTCGCTGAGGCGACGTGCCTCCGCGGCGTCGCGCGCGGTCGCGGAGTCGTTCCAGGAGGAAACGCGTCGAGAACGACGCGACCTGCATCCAGTACCAGAGACGCGCTCGGGTGATGCCGTACTGTGCGGAGCGCCTGCTGAATAGTTCCAGGAGGTCTCCGTCAACGGGCTCGCGCACGTCATCGGGGAGCGCGCGCGCCAACAGTCGGCGGGCGAGACGGGGAGGCTCGGCACGCGCTTTCACCGGGCACCTCGGAGGCGCGGGCCGAGGCCGCGCCACATCCGGTTCACCGCCTCACGCGACTCTCGAAGCAGCTCGAGCCCGCGCGGCTCCACGCGCACACACCGCCGAGGTTTCCCGCCGCGCTCCGGGGTCGACTCACTCAGCCACGACGAGACGAGCCCCTTCTCTTCGAGCCGACGCAGCGTGACGTAGACTGCCGCGCGCGACACCGTGCGTCCCGTGCGGCGCTCGATCTCGTCGACGATCGGTACGCCGTACGCGTCGCCGCGCAGCTGGAGGATCGCGAGGAGGACCAGCTGTTCGAAGTCGCCGAGACTGTGGTGAGACACGCCGCGCTCCATCGTCCGTAAGGTAGGACCCACTGGGTGCATGCTGCCGCCGGCCGCTCGTATGCATACAACGCTAGCATAATGCTGCCATGGCGTCCAGTTCACGACATCGAAATTCATACCAACACCTGGGACATACATTCCGCGTGGGCGAACTGGATCCTCCTCGTCGCGCGCGCGCACTTCGTTTGCGCTTCTGGGACGACTACGCGGCTTTCCGTCGCGGCGGCGCGACTGCCTAACGTCTGAGTTGGCGTCGCTCGCGAAAACACATCAGCAGTACATCGTTAGGTCGCCTCACATTCCGTTCGGCAGCGATTCTGCTTCGGGCGGGTACGTAATGGCCGTTCCGCTCACGCGTGCAAAGCGCGTCAGCACGTGTACCTCGCGGCGGCTCATACTGATGATCTCCTCAACGCGCAGGCCGTGCACCACTAGCGCATCGGCGATGAGTGAACGATGACAGCGCCATGGTACAGCCTCCGCACACATCAGCACGACGCGTTCGCGCGTCGCCCTTGCGATAAGCACCTGTAACTGTTCCGCAAACTGGGGCGTTTGCATGTAGTCCGCGTAGCCACGGAAGGAAAGGTTGCGCCATCCCGCATTCGCGGATCCCGCATGCGTTTTTCGAAATCCTCCAAGCCCGGCACCATGTTCATATCCGATACCCTCAGCTGCGAGCGCGACGGGCAACGTATCGATATTGTACTGTGGGTTGTGTCGTGATCGCGGCACAGCACGCACGTCGAGGAGGACGGCGACCGTGTGAGCCTGCAGCAAATCAATGAACTCGGCGAGCGGTCGGGTGGAATGTCCGACGGTCAGAACGACGGGCGCGGGATCCTGCGTCGCTAGCATCAGCCTAACGCCGGTTCAGCATGCAGTCAGTTTGCGCGCTTACCTACTTGTGGCTCGCGTTAGGTGACTGACACGGACGCGATCAGTGGCGGCTGTCACCCGCGGCGTCGCCGTACTTAGGCGCACTCACCGGTCATCAACGGCATCGACTGGACGACCGATGGCACGCTGCAGCGTGATCTTCACCGCTCGGCCGTCCACCGGCGTGAGAAAGCGCTCGAGCGCACCAATTTGCCGATTCACGTTGAACGTGCCGAACGTCGCACGCCGCGTTTCGAACATGTTCGTCACGATCCCCACGACTTCCCATCCACCGCGCGCGTAGCCGAGGCGCGCGTTCGCGACGGTGTACGCGCTGAGTGGCGAGGTCACGTTGGCCTCATCGCCGCGAAACCACTGTCGCCCGGTGTAACGCGCATCGATGCCGAGGGAGACACCCCCGCGCAGGCGCAAATGCGCGCCGGCCTTCACCTGGTGGTCAGGGACGAGCGGCAGCCGATTGCCCGGCGCGACATCGTTGTCGCCTTCCCATGGGCTGCCCGCGAAGTCGTCATCGTCCCGAGCGCTGAAGAGTTGCGCCGCAGATTGGAAGGTCGCCCGCGTCCACGCATAGTTGCCGTACCACACGAGCCGATCGCCCGCCGCGCTCCCTTCGAGTCCCAGTTCCATCCCCTCGCGTCGTGTCCGATCGAGGTTCCTGAAATAGCCCGACAGGAGCGACTCCTCCGAAGCGACGAAGAAAATCTCGTCGCGAACGTCTGTGCGGTACGCAGACACCGTGGCAGCCAGCGCGCCTAACGCCCACTGTCCGCCTGCCTCGTACGTCGTCGCGCGCACGGGCTGAAGCGGCGGGTCATCGCCTAACGCGAAAGGAAGTGGACATGCCGCGTCCGGATCGGAGCAGCCCAGCTCCAGGATCGCCGGTGCGCGAAAGCTGCGCCCCGCCGACGCATAGAGCGACGCTTCTTGCCACAACTGCACACTCACGCCCACGCGAGGCGACACGTGGCGGTAGTTATTCGTCGTGTGGTCGCTCGTGCGAATCTGGTTGTGGAACGGCACGCGCACGAAGTCGTAGCGCCCACCGCCCGATATAGTGACGCGGCCGACGCGGTAATCCGCGAGTCCGAAGGCCGCCAGCTCCACGCTCGGGCTCTTCACGTCGGTCGTTAAGCCTAACGGCTCGTCGTCACCCACATCATGGACCTGATCGTCCACCTCACCCGCGGCCGTCTCTGCGTATATGCGGGCGTGGACGCGGTTCCCGGCGCCATCGGCACCGAGCCGCAGATCCAGGGTTCCGGCGCCCGCAAGGAACACGCGGTGCCAGTCAACGCTCGCACCCATCGTTAGGTTCGATGTCCGCGAACGCACATCCGGGTCGGGTGCCTGGTTCACGTTGAAACGCTCAGCGTCGGAACGCCGCACGTACATGGAGAGCCCGCTCCGGCCAGCCGCGACGGGCGCGAAGATCGAGAGCGCGAGTTGCTGGGCGTTCAAGTCTTCAAAGTCGCCAGCCGTGAAGTTGCTGCGCGGCGCCGTCTCAAAGATGCTCGCTGGCAACGAGCCGGCTGTCTCCGCCCGCGATTGTGCTCTGTACGCCTGCAGGGTGAGTCCGCGTGTAGGGTCCGTGCCGCCCACGTTCACGAACGCGTTGTAGTTCCGTGCGCCGGTAGCCTCACGCCACCCGCGCTCCCTCTCAGATCCTCCCCCTACGAAAAAATCGATCCCACCGGACGTCCGACCCTCCATGCGCCCTCCCCACGAGGCATGTCCGAAGGAGCCCCCGGAGATCTCAACGTCGCCGGAAGGCGGGCCGTCGCCACGTGCGGTCACCAGGTTGATCGCTCCGCCGAGTGAGTTTGGGCCGAGGAGTGAGGCGCTGCCCGCGAGCAGTTCGACTCGCGCCACATGCTCCAGCGGCAGCAGGTCGAAGTTCACCTCCTGCGCGTTGGGCTCGTTCTGACGCACTCCGTCCAGGAACACCGTTAGGCCGGGCGCTTGACCAACCGTGGGCCCAGCCGTGAAGCCCCGTGTGCTCAGGTTCAGCTTCCAAGGTGTGCCGAGTTCGTCGTAGAGCGAGATGCCGGGTTGAGTAGCCAGTACGTCCGGAAGGAGGCGCGGCTTCCAGTCATCGATCCGATCTGAGGTCAGGACCAGCACTCGCGCCGGCACGCCGGATCCGATCGCTGGGCCAGCAGTCGGGATAATGGAGGCCCGCACCTGCACAGGAGCGAGCATAACGCCGGCGCTATCTCTCCTCTGCGCGCTATCGCGCTGCGCCGCCGCCACCGCGGGGAGCATGGCGAACGCCGCGAGTATCGCGGCGGCTTTTCGCGCGAAGTCTGTCTGCGCGGCGACCGACTGGCGGGTCCTCACACTTTCACACACCTAACGCGCAGTCACAGCGTCGAGATTGACGGCATCATGAAGGGGCGCTTTCTGCGACGTGCGCAGTTGCGTCAGCGTTCATTCTCCGCGGCGTGCAGCATTGCGGCGAGATCGTATCGTCGCGAAAGCGCACCGAGCCCCACGCCCAAGCCCACTAGGCTGCCGCCAAGAATCAGCAACCACGCCAGACTGCCGAGCGCCAACTGACCCAACATCACGGCGAGCATGGTGAACCAGATCTCTATCATGACGAAGCCGAAGATCAGCGCGACGATGAGACTCGGCACGCGGCGAGCTCCATGAATCGCCGACATGATCACGATTCCATAAATGATGTTGAGTGTGTAGTGCGCGATCGTGAAGACCACGACGCCGCCGAAGACTTCGAATGAATGGAATGGTCGTCCGAAGGTGGCGTCGACGATTGCGAGCCATACCCAGATCGCTGTTCCCATGATCAGTCCGAGCGTTGTTCCCTCGCGCGAAGTGCTGCCACCGTTGTTCAAAATCGCTACTGCCATCTCCCGCCTCCGCTGGAGTTATCCGCGCACGCGCACGTGCACGATGTCGGTATAGTTAGAGCGATTGCGCGGAGTGACCCAATGAATCGTTCGTACCAGCATTTGGGACATACATTCCGCATGATCGAATCGGATCTTTAGCGGCGGAGTGTCCGTTGTTGGTACGAAGTGAGGTCTGTGAGGCAAAATCGCATCACACGCTCGAGGCGTTGCTGAAAGTCGTTCGGCGCTGCAACGCCTGCGAAGCCCACCTCCCGCTCGGCCCGCGCCCAGTGCTGCAAGCGGGCGAGACAGCTCGCATTCTTGTTGTAGGGCAGGCGCCGGGAGTGCGCGCACACACCACCGGCATTCCTTGGAACGACGCGAGCGGTGAGCGCCTGCGCGCCTGGATGGGGATCGATAAGGATCTGTTTTACGACAATTCGCGGATCGCAATCATTCCCATGGGATTCTGCTATCCTGGGCGAGGCAATGGCGGCGACATGCCGCCTCGCCCCGAATGCGCTGCGTTATGGCTCGACAAACTGTTAGCCCGCTTGCCGCGGATTGAACTGACTCTCCTCATCGGGCAATACGCCCAGCGCCACTTCTTGGGCGGCCGTCGCAAGCAGTCGCTGGCTGCGACGGTCGAGGCGTGGCGGGAGTACGCTCCGCTTCACATCCCGCTGCCACATCCCTCGCCGCGGAATCAGCCGTGGTTCAAGCGACACCCCTGGTTTGAGCGGCGATTAGTACCGGTGTTGCGCGCGCGAATAGCGGAGTTGTCAGCACGCTGATCGTTGCTCAAATGAGCCCGCGTCGCTGCGCGTGCGTCACCGCCTCGAGCCGACTGTGTGTGCGGAGCTTGCGGTTGATGTGGTGGAGGTGGTTGCGCAACGTTTGAGCGGAAATGCGCAGTTTGCGGGCGATCGACGCCGAGTTTTTGCCTTCGGCGAAGAGTTTGAGGATCTGGCGCTCATGGTTGGTTAGTGTCTCAACCGGCGCCTGTTGCGATACGTCATCTGGAAGCGCGACGACTTGTCGTGCGACCTCCAGCATCCGATTGAATAGCGTTGCGTTGTGGCGGGTCGACGTGATATCGCGCGCCAGTCTTATCAAGAGCCGGCGTCCCGTTCGAGGGTTGTTGAATACGATTGTGGACACGTTTATCCAGAGGCGCGCACCGGATCGTGTGCGGACGTCCAAATCGAAATGCGGAATCCCGCGGCCGCTCATCCTCTTGTCGCGGACCGCGGTTTCGGCTCCGCCGACGAATGGCTCGGTGCCTAACGAGTCAAACGCATCGAGAACTTCTTCGATGTGGCGACCGAGTACCTCACCCGCCGGATAGCCGAACATTCGCTCCGCAGCTCGGTTCCAGGAGCAGATCTCGCCCTGCTCTGTTACCGTGTACGCGGCGTCCGCGGTCTGCTCGAGCAACGCGAACAACTCCGGTTCGAGCATTGCCAATCTCCCCGTGATGCTACTGCGATGGATGCCACGCCGGCAGATAAGCTCTCGCAAACGCGCGTACTGCGCGACGGGACTCGCGCTTCATTGCTGCGCGATGTGGATCGACGGTAAACATGCTCCTCAAGAAAGATGTGGCCGAAGCACGGTCACATACACCAGGAGCATCAAACATGAAAG
>DATBKN010000018.1:0-10859 GCA_036555845.1 Gemmatimonadaceae bacterium
CGTTGTATCGCCCGAGTGGACGATGAACGGGAGCGGACGAATGAAGGTGCCGCTGGATCGGCCGGGCATTGGCGTCGACGTGGACGTGAATCGGGTTGAGCATCTGACGGTGCGGAGCACCGAGCTCAAACGCACCTAACGGCGGTCCCCGGAATGAGACGAGCGAGCGTCGTTGCGCTGTTGGTCATTACGGCTGTCGCGCCGTGCGCGGTCCGAGCACAGGCGGCCAAGAATGCCGAGGCCGCGCCGATGCCGATTCCCCGCACGGTGGATGAGCTACGGGCCGAGCTTCAGAAGGTCGTCGACAGCACGAAGGTGCCCGGCGTCGGTTTCGCGGTCTTCACCAGGGACTCGCTGCTTTACGCGGGCGGCGTCGGGTACGCGGACGTCGCGGCGAAAAAGCCGATCGACGGCGACACGCATTTTCGTGTCGGTTCGATCAGCAAGAGCTTCGTCTCTACAGCGTTGCTCATGCTGCAACGCGCGGGACGTGTCGATCTCAATGCGCCGATAAAGACGGTCGTTCCGGATGTCGTGTTCGAGAACCGCTGGGAGAGCAGCGATCCCGTGCGCGTCGTGCATCTCCTCGAGCACACAACCGGGTTCGATGACATGCACTTCAACGCGATGTACAATGTGAGGGAAGCGCCGGACCTGCCGCTGCACGACGCCGTCATGCGCGCGGCAAAATCGCTGCATACGCGGTGGCGTCCGGGCGAACGCTTCTCTTACTCGAATCCCGGCTACGGCGTCGCCGGCTACGTGATCGAGAAGGTCAGTGGAGTTCCTTACGATCGCTTCATCAAGGACAGCATCCTTACGCCGTTAGGCATGACGACGTCGGCGTTCAGCATCGCCGAATCGGCCAGGCCGCTGATGGCGCAGGGGTATCACGCGGTCACGAAGCCGCCCGTTGGTTACCCGGCGATCTATCTGCGGCCCGCGGGTGATCTGCATGCGTCGCCGCGCGAGCTTGCGCGCTTTGCACAGATGCTGATGCGTCGCGGTGACGCTGGTGGCGGCAAGATCTTGCTGGATTCCGCGAGTGTGGATCGCATGGAGCGTGTCGGCAGCACGCTCGCTGCCGAACGCGGCCTCGCCGCTGGCTACGGCCTTGGGAATTACACCGAGCTGAGTCTGCCTATCGAGATGCACGGTCACGACGGGGGCATCGACGGATTCGTTTCTTCGTATCGCTATAGCGTGCCGGCAAACGTCGGAATTGTCGCCCTGGTCAACTCGGATGCCTCCGGTGCGGCGATTCAAGAGGTGCAGCGGCTGCTTGTCGTGTACGCGTTAGGCGACAACCCTGTTTTGCGGGCGCCTGCTCCGGTCACCGTTCCTGCGTCGACGCTGGGCACGTACGCCGGCTACTATCAGGATGTCGCGCCGCGCAATCAGTTGCTCTCAGTGATGAACTGGCTAATGGGCGGGATGACCGTTGCACAGCGCGGCGACTCGCTTTTCGCGAGTGCAGTCGGCGACTCGGCCGTCAAGCTCATCGCAGTGAACGATTCGACATTCCGCAGGGCGAACGAGTCCGGGCCGAGCATCGGTTTCTATCATGATCGGGCGGGCAAGCTGGTGCTCACCGGTACGCGCTACATGGAACGCGTGAGCCCATGGCCGCGTCGCCTGGTGCTCGGCGGGCTCATCGCAGCCGCGATCCTCTTCGCCAGCGCTGTCCTGGCAGCCTTGGTATGGGTGCCGCGCGCGATGTTCGGCAAAACGAGCAATGCGACAGCGAATAGACTCCGCGCCACCGTGCTCTTCGCCGTGCTGACGATTGGTGGGTTTGCGGCGCTCGTCATCACGTCCGATTTCAGCAAGCTGGGCGTCATGACGCCGCGTGCCGTCGCCATCTTTATCTTCTCGTTGCTCGTTCCTATCGTGGCCTTGATCGCGTTTCTTACCGCGGCGCGCGCTCCCAGGGCGGTTGTTGGTCGCTTTGCGAAAGTGCACTCGTTCCTTGTGGCGCTGGCGGCGGTCGGTTTCTCGCTCCTTCTCATCGTTTACGATCTGACAGGTCTCCGCACGTGGGCTTTCTAGAAGCACCAGCTGAAGTCGTCTCGCAATTCTTACCGCGCGAGCTCGAGGCGCTGCTTGGGCTGCGGCGCGATTTGCACGCGCACCCCGAGTTGTCGTGGAAAGAAGAGCGCACGGCGGACAAGCTCGAGCGCGCTCTCATTGCGTTAGGCGCGCGTGACGTTACCCGCGTGGCGGGGACTGGCGTCATTGGTCGCCTATCTGGCCGCGAGCCGGGCTCTCCAACGATAGCCATTCGCGGCGATATCGACGCGCTGCCGATTCAGGAGGAGACGAAGCTGCCGTTTGCGTCGTCGGTCAGCGGCGTGATGCACGCCTGCGGACATGACGTGCACGCGACCTGGACGATCGGCGCGGCCATGCTGCTCAGCCGGGAGCCCGCGTTAGGCGACGTCGTTCTCGTGCTACAGCCGGCCGAAGAGGTCGGCGCCGGTGCGCGCGCCATTCTGGAGTCCGGTGCGCTCGACGGCATCAAGAACATCTTCGGCGGACATGTGGACCGGCGTTTCGAAGTCGGCCAGATCGTCGCTGACGACGGCCCGCTCGCAGCGTCCGCCGACGAATTTCGCATCGAGCTGCTCGGCCAGGGCGCGCACGGCGCTCGGCCGCATGAGTCGGCGGATCCGATCGTCGGCGCGGCGGCGCTCATCATGGAGCTACAGACCATCGTGTCGAGGCGCGTTGACCCGTCGGATCCAGCGGTTGTGAGCGTTGGGCACATTCATTCGGGGACGGCGTCGAATGTGATTCCGGAGCGCGCGCTGCTCACTGGAACGATGCGCGCCACCACTCCACGGACACGGGCGCTGCTGCGCGCCGAGCTGCAGCGGCTGGCCGAATCGGTCGCCGCGTCGCATCGCCTAACGGCGACGGTGACATTGCCGGACGGCACGCCGCCTGTTGTGAATGATCCCAAAGCCGCGGCCATCGCGCGTGCGGCCGCCGCGAGCCTGGTCGGCGAAAAGAACGTGGTCCCCTTCGGCCTAACGAATATGGGCGGTGAAGACTTCGCGTTCTATCAGGAGCGCGTGCCGGGGTGCTTCCTGCGCATCGGCGCCCGCGAGCCCGGCGGCGAGCGCACACCTGCCCACTCGCCGCGATTCACTGTCGCGGAAGGCGCGATTTTTGTCGGCGCCGCGGTGCTCGCCGAGTGCGCGCGCAGGGCGAGCGGGATCTGACCGGTTAAAAGCCGCGCCAGCCTGATCCTCGCACGACCTTCCCAGGTTTCGCGCCGGTGTGCTTCCCATCGCCGACGACTTGCACGCCGTTCACAAAAACGTGCTTCACGCCTACGGACAGCTGATGCGGCTGTTCCGGCGTCGCTTTATCAATGATCGTCTTCTCGTCGAAGACGACGATATCGGCGAACATCCCCTCGCGCAGCATGCCGCGGTCGCGGATGCCTAACCGGGCGGCGACGCCAGAGCTCATCTTGCGCACCGCGTCTTCGAGGGTCAGAAGCTTCGCCTCGCGCACGTAGCGTCCCAGGATGCGCGGATAGCTGCCGTAGGCGCGCGGATGTACGACGCCGGTCGCGCTATCCGGATCCATCCCGCCGGCGTCGGTGCCGATCACGACCCAGGGCCATTTGATCTGCATCTGTACGTTGTCTTCACTCATCGTGAAGTTGATCTTGCTCAAGTCCCGGTTCTCGCCTAACAAGAGAGCCACGATCGTCTCCGGCCATGGTTTTCCCATGTCCGCCGAGATTTCGCTGAGCCGCTTGCCCTCGTACTTCTTGAACTCCGGCTTGTGGAAGTCGGCGATCATGTATCCCGTCGGCCCCTCGCGCTGGCACAGGGGTGCGCCGTTAGGGTCGTCCATCTCGCGCAGGATGCGCGCGCGCGTGGTGGAATCGCGCAAATTGTCGAACAGCTTGCCGTTCTCGGAGGCCCAGTCCGGGAAGCACTCGCCGAGGTTGTTTCCGGAGTACGGATACGGGTACATCGTCGCGCCGACGTCGAAGCCGGCGCGGCGCGCCGAGTCGATCTTGGCGACCATGCCTGGCGCTTTCCCCCAGTTGCGCCGGTTGGATGCCTTGAGGTGATAGATGTCGACGCTCACGCCACCTTCGCGCCCGATGCGAAGCGCTTCGTCCATCGCTTCGAACAGCGAGTCGTCTTCGGAGCGCATGTGCGTGATGTACTTGCCGCGATAAGGGGCCATCGCTTTGGCCATTTCGATAAGCTCCATCGTCGTGGCGAAGCTGCCCGGCGGGTAAATGAGCGCGGTGGATATGCCGAAGGCGCCGTCCTCCATGGCGTTGCGCACGAGCGTGCGCATCTGTTCCAGCTGATCCGCGTTAGGCGTGCCCGGCGCCTGACCCATCACGTAGGCGCGCACTGTCGCGGCGCCGAGGTAGGATCCGGCGTTGACCGAGTTACCGTGCTTTTCGATGGCGTTGAGCCACGCCGCAAAGCCATGGGGACCGCGGAAGCTGCGCTGCAGCGCCGCACGAGGCGGCTCCATCTCGCTGATCCCGTCGACCTCCTCGGTCTTCTCATTCGAAGGTCCCGGGGTTGAGGATTCGCCGAGGATTTCAGTCGTGACGCCCTGGGTGACCTTGCTGACGACGCGTCCGTCGCGCCACAGGAGCGCTTCCCAGGAATGTGCCTGGATGTCGATGAAGCCTGGCGCGACGACTAATCCCGTTGCGTCGAGAAAGTACCTGGTGCGCGCTCGGCGGAGACCGCCGGCTTCGCGTACGGCGGCGATACGGTCGCCGCTAATTGCGACGTCGCCGTAGAAATACGGGTTGCCGGAGCCGTCGACGATCTTGCCGTTGGCGATGACGATGTCGTACGAGCCTAACGCCGCTGCTGCCGGTGGAATCGTGAGCGTCGGGCGCGCGCAGGCGGCAAGAAGCAACGCGGCCGCGATCGAAGTGTGGGCTTTGGCGAATGGTCTCATAGTTCGGCGGGAGGACCCACGCCGAAGCTACGGCGCTGCAACGGTCAATCAAGCACGCTAGCGCGCGATCGTGAACTCGAACGGCTGCGTCACGAGCGACGGCACCGGACAGCCCGCAACACGTGCCGGGACGAACTTCGCCTTGAGAATCGCTTCGTAAACATTCTGCGCAAACGACATCGTGGTGGCGCGCTGAATGAGAATGCTCTGAGGATCCGCCGTTCCATCGCTGCGGATGACAAGCTCCACGTGCACCTTTCCCTCAATCCCCGCCTGGCGTTCGCCGACCGGATAGCGCGGGAACTCCGATTTGTTGTCCGACCACGGTCGTGTCACCTGATCGAAGACCGGCAGTCGCACGCGAAAGAGCGGTCCAGCCACTGTCAACGAATCGGTCATCGGTGATGTGCCGATCGTTAGGCGCAACTCGACGGAGTCCTTGCTTCCCTCGGGCAGCGGCAGCAGGCCGCCGCTGTCGCTCGCCACCGTCACCGCACGTACAACGGCCGAATCCAGACGCCGGGATAGGGACGAAACGAGTATGCGCGGACGCAAAAGTCGTCCCGTTGGCGCGTATTGAAATCCATAGAGTCCGTGCGCACCGAATGTGGCAATAGAACCGACAACGGGAACCTCTATCTCTGCTGTGGGTGGATCGTCGCCGAGCGCGCCGAAGTCCAGCGGGCCGTCGAACTCCATGCGCACAGCAAGCTCATTGAGCGTGAGCATGAGATGCGTTTCGGGAAAAGCCGCATCACTGTCGTACGCCCGCAAAGCGCCCTTGTATTCACGCGTTGCCCAACCCACGCGCGACTTGGTAAAGACGGAATCGCAGCTGTCAGCACGTGTTGCGGTGAGCACGCCGAACGCATGGGCCTTGCCGACGGACCCGCTGGGACCGACTCCCGGCGCTCCGCTCAGCAGAATGAGCGCTGCTGAGACGCCAACCCACCGTTGCCGAGTCCCGATCTGCGCATGGTGTCGCACCGCACGTGCGCAGTGGGTCCTTTACCGCACTGCGCCCTCCAGTTGTTTCGCGGCGTCCAGAATGTGCGCCGCAGTTCGATTGAAGGCATTCGCGATGCGACCGATCTCTCGTTCCGCATCGGACCACGCCTTGAGCTCGATCGCCTCGCGCGCACCCGGCAGCGTCTTCACGCCATAGCCCGTGTAGAGGCCGGGGGCATATACCAGATGACGATACCAGGGTCGCTTTGGTAATCCGTCCGGCGACGTCAACATCCGCTCCACCTGAATCAGCTGGTCATTGAGCGTCTTGAGCGCGGCCGGATCCAGGCTAGCCGCCGCTCCATCCGATGTCTCTGATCCGCCTAACGCCTTGCCCAGCGCCGACTCGTACTTCGCCGCCGCCCGCGTGAGCGAATCGACGGCGTTGTCCAGCGGCGCGAAGTTGAGCACCGGCGGCAACGGCTCTTTCGTCGGCAAGACTTCCTTCACCTTTGGATCCTGTGTGACCTCGAACACGCGATCGTCGATCTGGCGATTCTTCTCGGCGATGCGCTGCGCCATGTCGTCGCGCACTCCCTTCACCTCTGTTACATATCCGCGCGCGGTCTCCGCGAGATTGCCGAACTCGTACGGCAGCACGTCCGCATTCGCCAAGCGCATGACCATCGTTCCCACCGTCTGCGCCAGTGCGCGGCCGTAGACGAATGACGTATCGCTGAATCGCGTGTACCACGCGAAATCGTCATAGATCGAGTGATAGATCCCGCCGCCGTCCGAGCCGCCGTAGCCCAGGTTCAGCGACGCGATTCCGAGATGCTGCAGGAAGGGCGTGAAATCCGAACCTGAGCCTAACGCCTCTATCCGCAGATCGGCGCGCTCGCGAGCCTCGCGCCGCGCCGTCCCTTGAGCATCGCGCACAATACGCGCCTGCAAGCGCTTCCACACGGAGACCTTGCTCTCCGGATCCTCGATGTCTTTGGCCACCTCGTTCGCGAAGCGCTCCAGGGAGTGCGACCCTCCCACACCGAGATAGCCGCGGCCGTTGCCATCCGTATTGATGTAGACGGCCGCCTTGCGGCGCAGCTCTTCATCATGGTGCTCTGCCCACTCCGTCGAGCCTAACAACGCCGGTTCTTCAGCGTCCCACGCCGCGTACACGATCGTCCGCTTGGGGCGCCACCCTTGCTTCACGAGCTCACCTAACGCGCGGGCCTCCTCCAGCTCCGGGGCCATTCCCGCGATCGGATCCTCGGCGCCGTTCACCCAACCATCGTGATGGTTGCCGCGAACGATCCACTGATCCGGGAATTCGGAGCCCTGCAAGCGCGCGATCACGTTGTAGACCGGGGCGAGGTTCCAGTTGAACGTGAGCTTCACGTGTACGCGCGCGGGCCCAGGTCCGAGCTTGTACGTGATCGGCAGCGCGCCGCGCCAGGCCTGCGGTGCTACCGGACCGCCTAACGCGGCCAGCAGCGGCTGCGCGTCTCCGTAGGAGATCGGCAGCACCGGGATCTTCATCAATGTTGCCGCGTTCGCGCGGTCGATGCGCTGCGCGTCGCGCGTGGCGCCCGTTCCGATGGTTAGCGGATCGCCAGGCGCAACGGGCATATCGAGCACGCTGCCGCGCTGTACGCCATCCTTCGGCCGCCATGGTCCGACTGGATACACGTCGCCATTGTAGTAGCCATCGTCGCGTGGATCGGAGTAAATGATGCATCCGATTGCGCCATGCTCGGCGGCGACCTTCGGCTTGATTCCGCGCCAGGATCCACCATAACGAGCGATCACGATCGCGCCGCGAACGTTGATCCCCAGCCGCTCCAGCTCCTCATAATCGGCGGGAACTCCGTAATTCACATACACGAGCGGACCGGTGACGTCGCCGTCAGCCGAGTACGCGTTGTAGCTCGGGAGCTGCTCGGATTTTTGGGAAGATGTCGGATCGCTGGCGATCGCTGGCTCCTCCAGCTTGGCGACGAACCGCGTGGGAGCGACCAGCTCGACGACTCGTTCCTTCGGAGTGGGAAAGAGCACGTGGTACTCGGCCAGCTCGGCGTCCCAACCCCATGAGCGGAACTGATCCCGCATCCACTCGGCGTTGGTTTTTCCGTAGGGGGAGCCGACGTGATGCGGCCGCGCGGCCAGACGCTCCACGTACGATCGAATGAGCATCCGATCGGGCATCGCTCGGAATTTTCCTTCCCATTCGCGTTGCGCCGACGCCGATTGCTGGGTAAAGCCGCGTGGACCAGAGGTTCGTTGCACGGGCGTCGCGGCAATTGCGGCGATGGCCAGGAGCAGGAGGGGGAGCCGGAGGCGGGGGCTGCGCATTGTCATAGTTGGGAACCGAAAAGACGGACAGGTGTCGTTAAGCGGAGCTGCTGTTCGAGCTGTCAAACGATATGCACGGCGTGTTCTGAGGCGTCCAGTGTGATCGTCGGCTAGGTTCAGAAACGGTGGTCGCCGTTGCGCAATTAGGGGCCGTTCCCAATGTTCACGGAAGAAGGTTCCAGGAGGATCCGGTGAATCGTTCCCGGAGGCAGCTCACTGCGCTGCGACCGGTGCGATCCTTGGCGACGCTTTCATGCGTCGCGGTCGCGTTGGCATATGCCACGACTGGTCGCGCCCAGGATTCTCGGCCCGCGACGGGCAGCATCAATGGTCGAGTGCTCGATCCTGCTGGACGCGCCGTTGCCGGCGCCGAGTTGACGATTCCTGGAAGCACTGTGCGTGTCGAGACTGATGACACGGGCGAGTTTCGACTGAAGAACGTCCCAGCCGGTGATCTCTCAGTCCGCGTTAGGCGCCTCGGCTTCAAGCCTGATACGTCGATCATCAACGTGCTCGCGGGACAGACGGTGCCGCTCATGATCGCGCTGGAACCACTCCCCGTGGTGCTCGCGCCGATGACGATCCTTGGGAAGCACTATACCGGGCGGCTGGCATCGTTTTATCAGCGGCGCGACCGTGGCATGGGCCACTACTATACGCGCGACGAAATCGAGAAGCGCAACCCGGCCAACACCACGGATCTGCTGCGCACCGTGCCTGGCATTCGGCTGCAGCCGTTAGGTTTCGGGCGCCAGACACTGCGCTTCCGTGGTGCGCGCTGTCCACCGCTCGTGTGGATCGATGGTTCGCCGCTCGGCGCCGGAGAATTCGACATCGACAACGTGCCGACGCGATCCATCGAGGCAATGGAGATCTATACCGGCATCGCTGCGCTTCCCTCGGAGTTCACCGCCGGGCCGACGACGACGACGAGCTGCGGCACGATCGTGATATGGTCGCGTCAGGGTGAGCCGCGCTCGCGCAAACGAGTCAAGGGTGAGTCGGCCGCGGCAGAGATTCAGAGACTCGTCGAGACGTTATCCGTCTACACGGCCGATCAAGTCGACCAGCCGGCGCGTGCCGACTCGAATCGACGTGTTGTCCCGATCTATCCGCACGATCTGTATCGCACCGCGACGCCGGGTGAGGTGCTCGTCGAGTTCGTGGTGGAGCCGGACGGCACTGTCGACATGGACAGCTTCAACGTCGTGTGGACGACGCACGCGGCGTTCGGCGAAAGTGTCAAGCGAGCGGTGCGCGAAACAGCCTGGATCCCGGGGATCAAGCAGGGGCGCACTGTGCGTCAGGTGCTGCAGCAGCCCTTCAAGTTCGTCCCCGATTCCAACGTCAGGCGCGGAACCTCATAAAGCGAGTTGACGAATCAAGGCCGGCGTCGTTAGGCGCCGGCCTTTTTTCGTTGCGCATCGCGCCACGCGGCGAGCAGCAGCGCGACGATGGCACCGAGCGGTGCGGCAGAGGCGACGCTAATGAGCGCGCTTGAGTACCACTGCAGGCGATCGTTCAACTGAGCGAGTACGAATGCCGCGATCGCAGCGATAGCTGGCCAACGTCGACCGGATGCGATAGCTCCCGCCAGCGCGCCGCTGGTGGCATACATCGCCGCCGCGACTGACCAGCCTTCCTTCGCTTCAGGGAGTTGACTGATCGCAGCGAAGAGGGCACCGGCCATGGCGCCTATCAGCGCCGCACGCCAGCGCTTCGCGTTTAGACCGCAGACAGCACCGGTGAGCGTGCCGAGAATCAGTACGTTCGAACGGAAGCCGGGACCAACGTCCTCAATCGCCGCGCGAAAGCCTTCGGATAGGTCACGAACCGACAGTTTCCAGAGCAGCGTGGACCCGACTGCGGCGACCACCGTGCCTAACACTAACGGCACCGGCCCACGCCGAATCACTGGACGTCGACTACGAGCGACTGGACCAGGCCCAGGGAGTGCCACCGTCCGCAATAGCTGCGCGAGGCCCGTGTCGTAGCTCTCGGTGAAATCGACGTACTGCAAACGGCGCAGACGAAACGGCATCTCGCCCGGACGCAGCAGGATGGGCAGGACGAGCTTCTTCTCGTCCAGCGCATACGACACCTCATCCATCACGTTTTGCGACGCCATCGAGTCGGGTGACAAGACAGCGATCAACGCGTCGCAGTTCTTGAGCGCCTGCTCGACGGCGAGGTCCCAGCGCTGTCCGCCATGGACGTCAAACTGATCGAGCCAGAGGTCGACGCCCGCCGCGCGCAAATCGGCGGCCAGCCGCAGCACGAAATCAGAGTCTTTGCGTGCATAGGCGAAGAAGAACTTCCGTTCTGCCGCCGGCTGCGCCGACGTCACGTAATGGCGTCCGACGGGGCTCCCATCCCCATCGCGTGATACCCCTTGTCCACGTAGAGCGTGGTCGCCGTGATGCCGCTGCCTAACGAGGAGCACAGGAACGCAGCGGCGTTGCCAACTTCCATGGCGGTCAGTGCCTCGGGCAGCGGAGAATTGGCCGCGCAGTACGCCACCATTCGCTCGATGATACCGATCGCGCTCGCGGCCCGACTCGCCAACGGGCCGGCTGAAATCGTGTTGACGCGGATCCCCCAAC